>JALQZD010000217.1 GCA_023258495.1 Polaribacter sp. | reverse complement strand
TGGGTGTAAAATAACTGGGTCGCCTTTTTTGAAGCCTTCTACATCGCTTCCGACCTCTTCGACCCAACCAGCATTTTCATGGCCCATTACGCAAGGTAAAAGTTTATCTTCTGGATCTTGGATATGTCTCCATACACCTTCAATAATATGTAAATCTGTTCGGCAAACACCAGCTGCACCAATTTTCACAATAACGTCAGTGGATTTTTCTAATTTTGGGTTAGGAACTTCTTCTTCTTTCACCCAGACGTCCTGCTTCATATCAGGATCGTAACTATGTAATACTTGTGCTTTCATCAATCCCTCCCGAAAGTTAGATAAGTTAACTATAAATTTGTACTTGATCCAATGACCTAGGATCATAAAAATCAAATTTTTTTGTGAAAAAATCTCTAAAAGTGTTCATTTTTTGAACAATATAAAAGTTGTATAATTATCAATAATTCCGTAATTTTTTGTCATGCATTCTTATAGAAATCTTGTCGAACAAGCCCGTTCTCTGGAAAAAGAGAGAGGGATTTCTCTAGATTTCACGGATAAAAATATTGCAGATAGCTGGGTTCGTTGTTTTGAACATGGTCTTCGACCCAACGCTAACCCTACTGATACAGTTTTAAATCAAAAAGAATTGGGACATATCAAAGAGCAATATCAAAGTATAAGAGAATTTATCACCCCTGAGTTAGAACTCCTATACTCACAAATTGCAGGCTCAAATTTCATGGTCGCTTTTGCTAATAATGATGGCGTGGTCCTTGATACCATTTATGATAATCAGTTCTTAAATAGCCAAGCAAGCAAAGTAGTCATCCCTGGGTCAGTGTGGTTGGAGAAATATCGAGGAACTAATGGATTAGGTTTAAGTCTACAAACCAAAAATCCCACCATTGTTGCTGGTGGTGAACATTTTTTTACCAGTCATGGTGGTCTTTCTTGTTTTGCTAGTCCTATTTTTGATCACAATCAAAATATTGTAGGGGTAATTGACGCTTCCACAGATACCTCTAGCAGACAGGATCATACTCTCGCCTTAGTGAAACTCTCTGCTAAATCAGTGGAGCAAAAAATTTTCTTGGATGCGTTTAAACATACTAATATTTATTCCTTCCATCCTCGTAGTGAATATTTGCATACCAATAGTATTGGGCTTCTTGCAATAAATGAAGAAGGTCAAATAGAAGGAGTTAACTCTAATACAAGAATTATGTTAAGCGGTTTACATAGTGAAGAAACAAATGATTTTTATAATATCTTTACAACTCCCTTTCATAACATTGCACATGAAATGAATGCAGAAAAAATTATTCAAGTCAAAGACTGGTTAGGATCAAGTGTCTTTATGAAACTTTTCCAAAGACAACTCACTTCTACTCCAACCTCTAATATCAAACCATCAACCCCAACTTATCAACCTTGTGGAGAATGTCGGGGCTCCACTTTAAAAGAACAAAAATGCCTTCTTATCCAAAAAACATTCGACCAAGTGGAAGGTAAAATTACTGCTGTCTCGAAAGCTCTTAGTATCTCTCGAACCACTGTTTATAAACACATCCAAAAGAAATAATTATTTGATCTGAAATTTTTGATTAGCGAACACTAATCAACAGGAGATAATTAATGTCAAAACCCACAATTGCTCAAAAAAGCGCTTATGTAGTCGAAGTAGAAGAAGGTAAAAAATATTTTTGGTGCGCCTGTGGTTTAAGCCAAAATCAACCCTTTTGTGATGGTTCTCATAAATCCACCGGTTTTTCCTGTATTCCCTATACAGCTGAGGCGACCAAGAAGGTATATTTTTGTGGATGCAAACACAGCAACAAAAAGCCCCTTTGCGACGGAACTCATAACAAACTCGAAGATTAAGTTATTTAACGCCTAATTTTTCTTGAATATCTTTTGAAGAAGTGGTGTAGCGAAAAACGTATTTCTTATTATCATGGCAGTACTGAAACATTTTCTTTGCCGCGAGCGCTGCTTCGTGAAAACCGCTAAGAATTAATTTTAATTTACCGGGATACGTACAGATATCACCTACCGCAAAGATACGCGGGGTTGAAGTTTCAAAATTTTCTGTGTTCACGGAGATTAAATTATTTTCTAAATTCAAGCCCCACTCAGCAATAGGTCCTAATTCGATTTTCAGTCCAAAAAAAGGGAAGATAGCATCCACACCCTCAATCACAGTATCGTCATCTAAAGTAATGTCGACTTGGCCTTTGCCATTATCGACCATTTGCTTGATGGTGCCCATATTAAACTTGACGGCTCCTTCATCCACTAAGCTCATCACTTTATTGACAGAGTCTTGCACAGCTTTAAATTCTTTACGGCGATGAATAAGAGTAATATCAGAAGCAATCTGATGAAAGCCCATTACATAATCTAAAGCAGAGTCTCCTCCACCAGCAATCAGAATTTTCTTACCTTCAAAGT
>JALQZD010000208.1 GCA_023258495.1 Polaribacter sp. | reverse complement strand
GTTGCTATACACTGTTGGTCCACAAACGTACATACCAACATAACCTTCTGTAAGTGGGATGAAGTCTTCTTTAGACTTGCTTAACGAATTGTAAATTTTAAGCTGATTTGATTTGTATAACTCCATTAATAAAGCGACTATTATCGGCGGATAAAGATAGGTACTTTAAAAAGAATAGGGAAATGGAATTATCGGAAGTTTGTTTAAGAAAATCTTAAAATCAAAGTCGTCTACAGGTTATTTTTTAACCAATAATTGACTGTGTTTACCTTTAATTACAAAACCTTTATTTCCATTCGCAATGATAAAGTTCCCATTCACCTCTTGCGTCTTGTTATTACCCAAAATAATTTTCATGGATGCTTTATTCGGATACCATGGGGATTTCTCTGCAATATCATACTTCAAAATTTCTTTCGTATTGGGTAAAGTGACTTCTGCATCTGCGTAATCTAAATAGAGATTAAATGCACCAAAATCTGAAGCAATCGCATCAATGAATAGGTTCCCAAATTTGTGTTTGATAGCTACGTTTTGATTGATTTTAGTAATCTTCACTTTAGAAGAACTATTTTGCAATTTAGTATTCGTAACTGATGCAATAGTTGCATCAGTTACGTTATTTAAATATAGGTTACTAGAGTTCAGATCTTCTATAGTTACTGGCGAATAGTAAATTTTTAATTCACCTCCAGCCAAAGTATTGGCATTAAATTTACCATACCTCACACTGCCAGAAGCAACCGTTTTTGGTAACTTTACTTTACAGTGACGCGTATTTAAATCGAAGGTGGCTTTCCTTGGTGCCTTGATCTCAATTTTCTTAGTAATTTTAACCTTCTTACCATTGATGGTCAAATTATTTTGATCTGTATTGTAACTAAACTTTAATTTTTCCAACTCTCTTTTCGCGTGCTCTAAAGACCTTTTAATTTTCTCTCTATCAATTTTTACTTTGATACGATTTTCCTCGATTTTCTTAAGAATCTCTTCTTTAGACTTCGCTAAATCTTTACGCATTTTTTCTCTCTCTAACTTCATTTTAGACTGAAGCTCCTTATACTCTTTTGTCTTTTTAAAGTCTTCAAAATCTTTCTTTGATTTAATAACAATCTTTTTATCACCATCTTTCCAAGTAATATTAAATTCACCATCCTTTCGTACCCACTTATCGAAATCTTCAAGGTTTTCTAACGATTCTAGACTCTCCATGATTTTTACATCTTTGAAGTCAAAATCAAAGTTGAAATCCATATTTGGCAAAACGACTGCATCGAAATTTTCTACATCGATATCTGGCATTACAAAGTTTTGATCAGTAAAGAAAACAAAGTCATTTTTCAAATGAAATTTATTATTTCCTTGTGCAGAAACACGAACTTTCGATGTATTCCCTAAAGCTTCAAAATCCCAGTTTTTAAAGTATTTTTCAGCTTCGTCTTTGGACAATCCTTCGATTTCTATATAAGCCTTTACCTGCACCTGGTTTTTGTTCCAGGTGGTTACATTGATATCGCAATGTGATGCATTTATTTCTACCTCAACATCCTTTTGGACATTAAAAGAATCTGTAAAGGTTTTATCAAATTTTTGCCCAAATGTGTGACCAGCAAGACTAAATGCTAGACCCAAAATAAGCAGTTTAAACGTGTGTTTCATTTTGTTTTGTGTTTAACGTATTTAACTTTTTTAATTGTTTTTGTAAACGTTGCAACAGTTGTAGTCGTAATTGTAAATTACTGATTAATGCATTTATAGTAACATCGTTAACTCCTTTTGTATTGAGCTCTTGAGTTAGCGATTTGTACTCGTTTGTTAATTCGGCAATTTTGATCAGATATTCATCAACAACATCTTTATTCTCATTATTTAAATCGAGTTCACTAATTGCCAAATTGATACTATTTACATAGTAGTTCTCGATGGTATTTAATTCTGGAGAAATCTTACCTAAAGTGATCGTATTATCCGTTTGGGTATCATTCTCTATCTGTTTATTCGGAAAAAATTGAATAGCCAATGTAATCAGTAGTGCAAATGACGCTGCGATAGATAACCATTTATTATAACTCGTCTTCTTTGCAGGCTTTTGATGCTGATGCAATTCGTTCTGAAGTAGACTCTCAAATTTAGTTGAGTGACTTACAGATAATTTGCTTCCTTCATCTTTATAATTTTCAAACAAGTCTCTAATATCTTGCTGCATAACTATTTGATTTTAATTTTTCCTTTAATATTCTTTTTCCTCGTAATAAATGAGTTCTGGACGTATTTGATGTAATTCCAAGTATTTGTGAAATTTCATCATGATCATATCCCTCAAAAAGGTAAAGTGACAACACCAATCTATATTTCTCTTTTAAATCGTTTATGGCACTTTTCACTTCATCTACGGTAATTGATTCGTCTACCTTCCAGTCTTCATCGTCTACAACTCTAAGTGTTTCTTCATTCATGGAAATTAATTCCAATTTTTTCTTTTTTAAAGCATCGATACTTTGATTAATGACAATTCGTTTAAGCCATGCTCCAAAAGGAACTTCATTTTTATATCGATCAATGCTTTTGAAGGCTTTAATAAATGATTCCTGCATGATATCTTCTGCCAAGAACGAATCATTTACATACCGATTTGCAACCACAAACATGGCTTTACAGTATAAATTATACAATTGCATTTGAGCCTTTGCATTATTGTCTCTGCACTGATTAATGATCATTTGGTGTGGCTGTTTGACCAATATACTTTCTAATTAGTTATCTTAAATACGATTCAAATTTCACAATGTTGCAAAATTTATAATTAAATTTACATATTCTCACATATATGGCTAAAAAGACATCAGCATTGCACGAGAAAGACGGAGTCATAAAACCCAATTCTACTCAGAAAAAGAGTATAGACATCATTAAAAAGAAAAGGGCTAAGAAGAATTCTGTCGAAGAATATGTTAATCATATCATTGATGGCGATATTACTTATTTAAGTAAAGCAATAACTCTTATTGAAAGTACTAATCCCAAACATCAGAAGGTTGCCAACGAGATTATTGATCAGTGTTTACCACATGCATCTCAATCTGTTCGGATTGGTATCACTGGGGTTCCTGGCGTAGGTAAGAGTACTTTTATTGAAGCTTTCGGTAAACATCTAACTAGCCAAGGAAAGAAAATTGCAGTTTTAGCCGTAGATCCGAGTAGTACGGTAAATAAAGGAAGTATCCTTGGCGATAAAACAAGAATGGAACAACTCGTCACTGATGCGAATGCTTTTATTCGTCCTTCTCCTTCAGGAACTACACTAGGAGGCGTAGCACGTAAAACTAGAGAAACTATTGTGCTTTGTGAAGCTGCAGGGTTTGATACAATCATTATCGAAACCGTTGGTGTTGGTCAGTCTGAAACAATGGTGCATTCCTTGGTCGATTTTTTCCTACTCTTGAAGCTTTCGGGTGCAGGTGATGAACTACAAGGGATTAAACGCGGCATCATTGAGATGGCAGATGCCATTGTAATTAATAAAGCCGATTCTGGTAATGAAAAAAACACCAAAATCGCACGAAGCGAATTTACCAGAGCACTTCATTTGTATCCTATTAAAGAAAGCGAATGGCAACCAAAAGTATTGACAGCAAGTGCATTACACAATAAAGGAATACAAGAAGTGCATGACATGATTCAGGAGTATCTACATTTAACCTGTGAAAATCGATATTTTGAAGCCAGGCGAAATGAACAAAATAAATTCTGGCTATTCAATACAATTGAAGAACAATTGAAATCGAACTTCTATCATCATCCAGAAATCAAAAAAGAATTGCAATCGGAACTTGAAAAGATTGAAAATGGGGAGACTACGCCGTTTAATGCTGCCAAAAGATTATTAAATCTGTAGTTCATGAGAAACGTATTTCTTGTTTTTGGGATTCTATTGTTGTATCCATTCCTGAATCTAAATGCTCAAAAAACATCTGACACTAGCGCTATTTACAGTTTCAAAAAGGGACATCCTTATGGCATTGGTAAATGGTATCAAGGAAGAGAAATTGCATATGTAATGGGTTGGCAAGGAATCGGTTGGCTCGAGCGAGATGAACGTGAGATAGAAGAAAGAACCTCTTTACTTATCAAAAACATGACCATCAAAACCTCAGATGTAATAGCAGATATTGGTGCCGGATCTGGATATCATGTATTCAAAATGGCACCCAAAGCATCAGCAGGAAATGTGTATGCAGTTGACATTCAACCCGAGATGTTACAAGCAATGGCTTCCAATCCAAAATTCCAGAAAAACAGTAATATCAAACTGATTCAAGGCTCAGAAACATCTGTTAATCTGCCAGAGAATACTTTCGATAAAATTTTAATGGTCGATGTTTATCACGAGTTTAATTTTCCGTTTGAAATGATGCAATCGATTCGCAAAGCAATGAAAAAAGACGGAGAAATCTACTTAATTGAATATCGAGGCGAGGATCCTTCTGTACCGATTAAGAAGCTGCATAAGATGACTGAAAAACAAGCGATAAAAGAAATGAAATTTGCAGGTTTTCGATTAAAAAAGAACATTGATAACTTACCTTGGCAGCATTGTATGGTATTTGTCAAGGCTAACTAATATTGCTCCATATTTTAGATTCTAGCGATAATTTATCATAGGTAATTCGGATGGACTCATTTTCATCGGATGTCAGATTGGGATCTGCTTTCAACAATTTAATTACTGAATTTCGCGCTCTAGAGAGGATAACATTATCTGTTGATAAATTTGCAATTTTGAAATTTAACATTCCACTTTGCTGGGTTCCCATTATATTTCCTGGTCCTCGAAGTTTCAAATCAACTTCCGCAATTTTGAATCCGTCATTGGTAGATACCATTGTTTGAAGTCGCTCTTTCCCTTCCGAACTAACCTTATGATCAGCCAGAAGAATACAATAGCTTTGAGAAGCTCCTCGACCTACTCGTCCGCGTAATTGGTGTAATTGTGATAATCCAAATCGTTGTGCACTCTCAATCACCATAACACTTGCATTTGGGACGTTTACCCCAACTTCTATCACCGTAGTAGCCACCATTATTTGCGTTTGTTTTTTAATAAAGCGTTGCATTTCGAAATCCTTGTCTTCGGGCTTCATTTTACCGTGTACAACACTTACCTGATATGTTGGTCTAGGGAATTCTCTTAAAATACTATCGTATCCATCCATCAAATCTTTATAATCTAAGGTTTCTGACTCTTCTATTAATGGATAAACAATATAAACCTGCCTTCCTTTAGCAATTTCTTCTTTAAGAAACTGATAGACTCCTAATCGGTTGTTATCAGTTCGAAGAACGGTTTTTACATCTTTACGACCTGGAGGTAATTCGTCAATTACAGAAACGTCAATATCTCCATAAAGCGTCATGGCCAGCGTTCGCGGAATTGGAGTTGCTGTCATTACGAGTATGTGTGGCGGATTCCCATCTGTTAGATGTCGATTTTTATGCCATAACTTTGCACGTTGCTTCACTCCGAACCGATGTTGTTCATCGATAATGGCTAAGCCCAGTTTATTGTATTTCACTACATCCTCAAGTAAGGCATGTGTTCCAATCAATATTTTTAATTGCCCATTTTCAAGATTGGTATGGATTTCTTTTCTGCGTTTTGTTTTGGTTGATCCGGTTAAAAGGGCGATTGGCACATTCATTTCGGATAACAATTCAGATAAAGACTCAAAATGTTGTGTCGCCAAAATTTCTGTAGGAGCCATTAATGTCGCCTGATACCCGTTATCGAGGGCTAATAGCATTGCTAATAATGCAACAATGGTCTTTCCAGACCCCACATCACCTTGAAGCAGTCGGTTCATATGAGCTCCGTTTCCTACGTCTTTGCGAATCTCTTTTAAAACCCTTTTCTGCGCATTTGTTAAATCGAAAGGAAGTTGATTGCGATAAAAGTCATTGAATAGTACACCTACCTTTTCGAATCGATATCCTCTTAACTTCTCCTTATTAATTAAGTTCTTTTTAATCAGTTGCAACTGTAAAAAGAAAAGCTCTTCAAACTTCAATCGTTCTTGAGCCTGAGCTAATTGCTGCTGATTCTTTGGAAAATGAATTCCGAATAAAGCTTCCTTTTTGGATATAAATTGATTTTCCTTTAGAATACCAGAGGATAAAGTTTCACGAAATGGAATATTTCGAATTTCCTGAAAAAGGGTTTCTATATAGCCTCTAAATATTTTATTTGATATGCCTGCATTGGTTAGCTTTTCTGTGGAATTATACACCGGCTGCATGGAGCTTTGTAATTTCTTTTTGTATTCGCTCAGCAATTCCATTTCCGGATGTGGAATGCTAAAAGAACCATTAAAGTGATTCAGTTTTCCGAAAACCACATAGGGTTGATTGATTTTGATGTACTTCTGAATCCATTTCTGACCACGGAACCAAACCAATTCCATTGTTCCCGTATTATCTTGAAAGGTCGCAACTAATCTACTCCCTCGTTTTTGATTGACTGTTTTTAGTTGGGTAATTCTTCCAACAATTTGAACCTCCGCATTGGTGGGTAGTAAATCCGAAATTTTATAAAACTTGGTTTTATCAATATATCGGAATGGAATTGCAAATAGTAAATCATTGCATGTTTTAATGCCAAGTTCCTCATATAGTAAAGCAGCT
>JALQZD010000178.1 GCA_023258495.1 Polaribacter sp. | reverse complement strand
TAACATTCCGGTGGATGCAGTAGTTCTTGATCTATACTGGTTCGGAAAGACCATTCAGGGACCCATGGGGACTCTTGAAATCGATCGTGATTCATTTCCGAAAATGGAGCAAATGATTGAAGATTTGAATCAAAAAGGTGTAAAAACCGTTCTGATTACTGAGCCTTTTGTTTTAACCACATCATCCAAATGGAATGAGGTATCAGAAAAGAACATAGTAGCGACAGATAGTATTGGAGAACCCGCTACCTATGATTTCTACTTCGGAAATACAGGTATCATCGATGTGTTCAAAAAAGAAGGACGCGATTGGTTCTGGAATATTTACAAAGGATTGCGAGAAATTGGAGTAGAAGGAGTTTGGGGAGACTTGGGTGAACCAGAAGTATTACCATCTTGGGTGAATTTTAATGGTGCCACAGCAGATGAAATCCACAATATCTACGGACATAACTGGGCGAAATTGATTTACGATGGATATCAGCAAAATTACGCAAATGAGCGGCCATTTATTTTGATGCGAGCGGGTTACTCAGGTTCTCAACGCTATGGTATCGTTCCATGGTCTGGTGATGTGAGTAGAAGTTGGGGTGGATTGCAAAGTCAGCCAGAAATAGCCTTGCAAATGGGTATGCAGGGAATGGGCTTTATGCATTCTGACTTAGGTGGATTTGCCGGTGCGAATCTAGATGATAACTTATATGCACGCTGGTTGCAATATGGTGTTTTTCAGCCTGTGTTCAGGCCGCATGCTCATGAAGATGTCGCAAGCGAACCTGTATTTAGAAGTCCGAAAGCAAAAGCCAAAGCCAAAAAAGCCATCGAGCTTCGATATCAAATGCTTCCTTACAATTACAATTTGGCATTCGAAAATCATTCTAAGGGTTATCCTTTAATGAGACCTTTATTTTATGAGGATGCGAACGCTGAGTTAAACGAAAATTCATCGACCTATCTATGGGGAAAAGACTTTCTAGTGACTCCAATTTTAAAAGATAGTGTAACCACTAAAGACGTAGTTTTCCCATCAGGAGGTAATTGGTTTGATTTTTATGATGGAACAAAAATCAAGGGAGGACAAACAAAATCAATAACTGTGTCAGAGGATCATATACCAACCTATGTTCGGGGTGGTGCCTTTGTAGTTTTGACTGATGTGGTTCAGACAACGAGCAATTATTCCAGTAATGATTGGAATGTTCATTATTACTATGATGAATCCGTTAACGAAAGTGAAAGAGTGTATTACAACGATGATGGTAAACTTGCAGGAGCCTATAAAAAAGGTGCTTACGAACGAATTGAGTTTGAGGCCGAAACAGGACGAAAGTGGTTAGAGATTGATTTTGAAGCTGAGCAGGGGTTAAATTGGACAGCCACCACTAAAAATATCAATTTGATTTTGCACCATATTGATTGGACTCCGAAACGTATTAAAGTGAACGGAAAATCAGTATCATTTGGTAAAAAAGAGGGTAAACTAACGCTTCCGGTTGTTTGGAATACCCAGAAAGAAATGAAAATAAAAGTCTCATTAAGACCATAAAAAGATGAGAAAAACAATAATAATAGGTTTGGTTCTAGCCATGACAGTTTTTCAAAATTGTGATCGTAAAAAACATAAAACTATGCGTGCGAATATAGATTCGAAATCAAAAAAGACGGTTGTTTATCAGGTGTTTACAAGATTATTTGGAAATACGAATACAACGAATAAACCTTGGGGAACTATCGAAGAAAATGGAGTAGGAAAGTTTGAAGATTTCACCGACAAAGCTTTACAAGAAATTAAAGATTTAGGAGTTACTCATATTTGGTATACCGGTGTTCCTCATCATGATGTCATTACAGATTACAGTAAATTTGGGATTTCAAATGATGACCCAGATGTCGTTAAAGGTAGAGCAGGATCGCCATATGCAGTGAAAGATTATTACAACGTGAATCCTGATTTGGCTGTCAATCCTGCAAATCGATTGGCCGAATTTGAAGCTTTAATTGAAAGAACACATAAAGCCGGATTAAAACTACTAATCGATATCGTTCCCAATCACGTGGCCCGAAATTACCATAGCATCTCTAATCCGGAAGGAGTGCATGATTTTGGCGCAGACGATGATAAAGCGGTTCAATATGATGTGAACAATAATTTTTATTACAATCCGGGGGAGGCGTTTGAAGTACCGGATTTTTTAAATGAATACCAACCATTGGGCGGAGATGAACATCCGCTCTCTGATGGAAAATTCGATGAAAATCCGGCAAAATGGACAGGTAATGGATCTAGAGCATCCAAACCAAGTTTTTATGACTGGTATGAAACGGTAAAAGTGAATTACGGAATTGGTCCCGATGGTCGTAAGGATTTTGATGAATTACCGCAAGGGTTTGAAAATGAGGACTATAAAAAGCACTACGAGTTTTGGAAAGATAAAAGGGTTCCGAATTCATGGGTAAAATTTAAAGATATTGCGCTGTATTGGTTAGAAAAAGGAGTAGATGGTTTTCGGTATGATATGGCAGAAATGGTTCCCGTTGAATTTTGGAGTTACATGAATTCGACCATTAAAATGAAAAATCCGAATGCATTTTTATTGGCAGAAGTATACAACCCGAAGTTATATAGAGATTATATTCATAAAGGAAAAATGGATTATCTGTATGACAAAGTAGAATTATACGATACGATTAAACATGTAATGCAAGGCCACGGATTAACAGATCATATTCCGCCAATTCAACTAGGATTAAAAGATATTGAACATCATATGTTACATTTCTTAGAGAATCATGATGAGCAACGCATTGCTAGTCCTGAGTTTGCAGGAAAGGCAAGCAAGGGTAAACCAGCCATGGTCGTATCTGCGACAATTTCGACGGCTCCAACGATGATTTATTTCGGCCAAGAACTGGGGGAAGATGGATCTGAAGATGCCGGATTTGGAAGTCCTTCCAGAACTTCAATTTTTGAT
This sequence comes from Polaribacter sp., assembly GCA_023258495.1. Taxonomy (GTDB): domain Bacteria; phylum Bacteroidota; class Bacteroidia; order Flavobacteriales; family Flavobacteriaceae; genus Polaribacter. Next base: position 4,720 of record JALQZD010000178.1, on the reverse strand, counting down.
TATATAGGCGTTCCTGCCATACAACGTTGGGTAAATAATAAAGCGTTCGACGGCGGTCAATCTACTGAAGCTGAACTCGAACTGCGCGATTTTTACAAACGACTGTTGAAATTCACTATTTCTTCGGATGCCTTAATGGGGAATTATGAAGATTTACACGTGCACAATAGACGTAATACATTGAATTATAATGATAAAATTTTATCATTCGCACGTTGGAACGATTCTGAGAAACTAATTGTAATTTCAAATTTTAGTGAAGGTTCACATCGATTTAGATTTGAATTATCACCTTCAGTTTTATCACAATGGAATTTGAAAGACGGAGAATATGAATTCGTCGATCAGTTGTATCAGAAAAAATCTTTTAAGCTTTTTGTTCAAGGGGAATTAGCTTTTATAGATATTCAAATTGAATCCCTTGAATCTTTTATTTTAAATCTTCAATAACAGGTAAAAATGAAAAAATTAAGCCTACTCATTTGTGTATTAGCTTTTTTGAGCTGTAATGAAATGTCAAAAAAAGATACTGTAGTGGTTGCTGCCAATAAAGAGCAGTTCAATTGGAATGCAGCGAACATCTATTTTCTTTTAACGGATCGATTCAATAATGGAAATCCATCAAATGATGTCAACTTCGATAGAACTTCCAAGACTGGAAAATTAAGAGGGTTTGAAGGCGGTGATATCAAGGGAGTAACAGCGAAGATTAAAGAAGGTTATTTTACCGATTTAGGTATTAATGCGATTTGGATGACGCCAATAGTGGAGCAAATTCATGGAAATACCGATGAGGGGACAGGAGTGACTTACGGTTTTCATGGCTATTGGACAAAAGACTGGACGGTTATCGATCCGAATTTTGGTACCAAAGAAGACCTGAAGGAATTGGTTGAAGTAGCTCACAGTAAAGGAATTCGAATTTTATTGGATGCTGTAATTAATCATACAGGCCCGGTTACAGAAAAAGACCCTGTATGGCCATCAGATTGGGTGCGAACGAGTCCGCAATGTCGATATGATAATTATGAAAATACAATCACCTGTACCTTAGTTAAAAATCTTCCAGATATTAAAACTGAAAGTAATGAGGAGGTTGAATTACCACCACAATTGGTTGCCAAATGGAAGGCAGAAGGGCGATATGAACAAGAGGTTGCCGAATTAGATGCATTCTTTAAAAGAACGGGACATCCTAGAGCTCCACGATTTTATATCATGAAATGGTTGACTGATTATATTACTGAGTTCGGAATTGATGGTTATCGAGTTGATACGGTAAAACATACCGAGGAATTTGTTTGGCAGGAGTTTAGAGAAGCTTGCGATTATGCCTTTACTGAATTCAAGAAAAATAATCCGGATAAAGTTGTTGATAACACCGATTTCTTTTTGGTAGGAGAGGTGTATAACTACGGAATTAGTGGCGGTCAATATTTTAATTTTGGCGATAAAAAAGTAAATTATTTTGATAAGGCTTTTCATAGTTTAATCAATTTTGAATTTAAATGGAATGCCAAGCAAATGCCTGTAAATGAGGTTTATGCTAAATATAATTCTGCGTTGAATAAGGAGATGAAAGGCTACGGAGTGTTAAATTATTTAAGTTCACATGACGACGGTCAGCCATTTGACCCTAAGAGAGAAAATGCGGAAAAAACCGGAACCTTATTATTATTGGCTCCTGGAGCTTCGCAAGTGTATTATGGAGATGAATCTGCCAGATCTTTAATCATTGACGGTACCGAAGGAGATGCGACGCTGAGATCATTTATGAACTGGGAAGAACTTGAAAATGATAAGCAAAAATCCGTACTGTCTCATTGGCAAAAATTAGGCCAATTTAGAGCAAGACATGCATCTGTGGGTGCCGGTATTCACAATGAAATTTCAAATTCAGAAGGATTCGTATTTTCAAGAGTGCTAAACGAAGACAAGGTAGTTGTAGGAATTGACCTCAAAGGAAATTCCAAATCTATTCATGTGGAAGGAGTGTTCGAAAATGGTGCAAAAATAAGAGATGCATACAGCGGTGCGGAATCTGTTGTTGAAAATGGAAAACTGACCCTGTCAAGCGAATTTGAAATTGTTTTACTCGAAAAATTATAATATCAAAAATCAGTTCTACGTATTTGTACTTCACTATTCATGGGATGTGCCGTTGATTCTTCAAAGGTGAAATTTCCAGATGGAGATGTTTAGGTAAAACATATCTTGACAAAATTTATAAGGATGGTAAAGTTGCGCATTGTAATAATAATCCGTTGGAATTGATTATTGAAGAACGAAAAGATCAAAAATCTGATGTATGACAAGCTCGTCTTGCCGAAGGTGGAGGGTTCGCGATAAGTTTGATTCAGGACTAATTATTTTCGAGATATGCGATCAAACTCCCGAATCATATAAAATGCCCATATGAAAACACAGATACCTACAAAAACCGATAAGTAAAAAACGATACTATCTGCGTTCATTTTTGATTAATTTTAAATAAATTACTATTCCCAATAGGGTCGGAGCCCAAAGTCCCATAAAAATTCCATGCAGTTTATTTCCCGATAAAAAAAGCCATTCAGATATGATTATAATGGCTAACAGTAAAAGTAAAATCAGAAAATTTGCTTTTCCCAGTTTTTTAATCATCAGTTTGTAGTCCTTTTCTGTAAATATATAAATAATTGTTTGGTAAATTCATATTATTTGATGTGTTGCATTTTACAGTCTAAAAATTCTACCACTACACATCATTTATAAACTATACAAAAATCAACAGAATGCCTCAAAACACTTTGATTTATCGTATTTTTCATATTTTCGCTACACAACATCAGAGAAACAAATTGATTTATGAGGTATTTATTAGGTATAGTTTTTATTATTCAATTTTCGCTTTTTTCTCAGGAGGTCCCACCTGTACAAGCCTATTTTCCAAGTGATTATAATGCCGAGAATCAGAATTGGTCTATAACTCAAGATCCAAATAAGAACATTTTTATTGCTAATAACAAAGGGTTATTAATCTTCAATGGAGATGATTGGAAATTGTATGAAACGCCTAATGAATCTATAATGAGATCCCTCCTCTATGTCCAAGGAAAGTTGTTCTCTGGTTTCTACAATGATTTTGGATATTGGGAAAGGGATGGTTATGGAGAACTGAATTTCATTTCCTTAAAAGATCGTTTTCAAATTCAAATGCTCGAAGACGAGCAGATTTGGGAAATTTTTGAACTCGATGGATGGTTGCTATTTAAATCACTGCGAAGAATTTATCTCATAAACCTGAAAGAAAAACAATCCAAAATCATTGAAGGAAAAAATAATATTACCAAATTATCTAAGGTGAAGGATGAATTTTATTTCCAAGATTATAATCATGGTATTTTTAAAATTCAAAATGGTGAATCTATATTACTTTCAGATGCCAATTTTGTAAGAAACAATAAAATAATTCAATTTTTCAATAAGCGTGGAAATTTAAATTTTGTAACCGAAACCAAAGGCATTTTTAAAATAGAAGGTAGTAGAATAATCCCTTCAGACCCTAAATTAAATACTTCGTTATCTAAATTTTCTGTGTACAGCGCTAAGGAATTACGAAATGGTAGTTTTGCAATTGGTACAATTACAAATGGGTTACTTTACGTAGATCAATCAGGAGATATTCGTTATAAAATCAACCAGAATAAAGGCTTAATTAACAATACAATTTTGTCAATTTATGAGGATGTAGATCAGAATATCTGGCTCGGATTGGATAAAGGAATAGGTATTGTGAATATCATGTCTTCCTTGCGCTTTTACAATGATAAAAGTGGCTCTTTCGGTACGGTTTATGCATCACAACGTTTTAATGGTAAAATTTATTTAGGAACGAATCAAGGGTTATTTTACAAATCCGAAGGTTCAAATGAGGACTATGAGTTAATGGATAATACACTCGGACAAGTATGGAGCTTTGCGGTGATTGATAATCAATTGTTCTGTGGTCATGATAAAGGAACCTTGCTCATTAATGAACGAAATCAGGCTTCTCTTATTTCTGATATTTTAGGAACTTGGATGATTCGGAAAATACGCAATAACACGCTCATTCAAGGTAATTATGATGGGCTGCATATATTGACTAAAAGAGGTAGCCAATGGGTTTATTCTCATAAAATTGAAAATTACAGTACATCAAGTAAACAATTCGAATTGGTTGATGATCAAACAATTTTTGTAAATCACGAGTATAAAGGAGTCTATAAATTGACCTTATCGAAAGATCTCAAATCAATTATTAAGAATGAAAGAATTGAATCAGTAAAAAAGGGAATTCATTCTAGTATTTCCCAATATAATAATCAATTACTGTATGCTTCTCGTGACGGGGTATTTGTTTATGATACAGAAAATGTTTCTTTCAAAAAAGATTCATTATACAGTTTACTACTACCAAAATCCTCTTTTGAATCCGCAAAATTAGTGATTGACAAAGAACAGAATAAATTATGGTCTTTTACATCCACGGGGCTAAAATATTTATCACCAGGAACATTGAGTAATTCTTTTAAAGTCAACACAATCCCGATTTCTGGTGCATTTATCCGACCACCTATTATGTCGACAATGATGGTGACGGGTACGGCACCACGCCGGTGGAATTGTGCGAATTAATGGAGGGGTTTGCCACCCAATCCGGTGATTGCAATGATTTCAGCCAGCTCGCCTTCCCAGG
>JALQZD010000139.1 GCA_023258495.1 Polaribacter sp. | reverse complement strand
TGCCTGCGCCGCTTTCACCTTTCACCGAAATTCTTGAATCGGATGTTAATGTTAAGGAAACATCCTGTAAGATAGGACGCTCTTTATTTTCAACTTCATAGGTTACGTTCTCCAATTCGATTGAGAACGCTTTGTCAAATCCTGGTTTATCTCCGGTTTGAGGCTCTAAATCTTTATCGACTACCTGACCTAATTTCTCAATAGAGGTTAAGACATCATAAAATGATTCTAAACCAATAATTAATTTTTCAACTGAACTTATAACCAGTAGGATGATGATTTCTGCAGCTACAAACTGCCCAATATTCATCTCCTGATTTAATACCAAAATTCCACCAATAATCAAAAGACTAGCAGTAACTAAAACTTTGAATCCGATCATTTGAGTGAATTGAAGAATTAAAATTCTAAAATGATTCTCTCTAGCTTCCAAATATTCGCTTACTAACTTGTCATTTTTTGTTACAGCTAAGTTGGTATTTCCCGATAATTTAAAACTTACAACTGTACGAGCAACTTCCTGAATCCAATGGGCAACTTTATATTTGTTTTGAGACTCTAATAAGCTGGTTTCCAAACCTCTTTCTGCTGTAAATTTGAATACTACAAATATTAAAACCAGAAGTAATAATCCGAAGATTATAAAGAAAGGATGGTAAAATGCCAATAAAATTAAGGCAAAGACTATTTGTAAAATAGCTGTTGGAACATCAATTAGAATTTTTGATAGACCTTTCTGAATTGCGAGGGTATCAAAAAAGCGATTTGCCAATTCTGGAGGATAATAGTTCCGCAGTTCTGTCATTTTAATTTTCGGGAATCGATAACTTAATTCGAAGGAAGCTCGCATAAATATCCGTTGCTGAATCGTCTCAATAATTCGCAATTGCATTAACTGGAGTCCACCAGCGAATATCACACCTGTGGTTACCACAACCACAAGAACAATCCAGGAAGTAGAAACTTGAGCACCCTGAATTAAATTGATAATGGCTTGTATCCCTAAAGGCAGTGATAAGGTCACAAATCCGTTGAATATAGCGTAATAAAATACCTGAAAAATGTCTTTTTTCTCCAATTTTAAGAGGCCCAAAAAGCGCTCCCAGGGGGTTAGTTGATTATTTTCCATTTTCTGAAATTGCTTTTTTAACGAGATTATTGAAAAATTCACAGGGTGTATTACTTTCCTTACAATCAGTAATTGTTGGAAAGTGTTCATTTAAATACCGTTGATGCAATGCCCCTTCAATAATTGTGCTTGATAGACTCAATCCGAATGGGTATTTTGGATTTACCTCATTTATAATTTGTTGTAATCGTATTACTAGCCTTTTGTAAATTTCAAAAAAGCCTTCTTTGTTCTCAATATCAACTTCTTTTGTTAAAAATGATTTTGAGTTTTCGTTCACGATAATTTTGTAGAGAATGATCTCATTAACATGAGAAAATTTGCTGTCTTCTTTTATTTCTCTTGTTAATACCTCTATGGCTTTATCCAGTTTTTTAATTGGTTCTGAGATACTAAATGTTTCAATTACCAACTGATATTCAACCCAAGCCCAATACCAAGAACTCAAATATAGAAGAAGCTTATGTTTACTTTCAAAATAGAGAGTATTGATCGACTCAGATTGAATTAATTGAGTATATTTTTTCATAATTGCTTCCTCTTCGTATTACTTAACCAAACCGCTTAGAGACACTACCTTATAATTAAAAATTTAAACTTTTTTAATG
>JALQZD010000112.1 GCA_023258495.1 Polaribacter sp. | reverse complement strand
ATAACGTATACTTCTTCGATTTGGTTGAGTTTGAAGAAATCATCATCCATTATCTTGACGCTGGAAAGCATGCTTTGGCTAAAAAAGCGGTGAAACTGGGTTTAGAACAACATCCAAATTCAATTGATCTAAAATTATTACAAGTAGAATTATTCATTTTTGAGGACAAATTAGATCAAGCCAATCAAATGCTTCACAAAATCGAGATTTTAGAACCTCATAATGAAGAAGTGTTTATCCAAAAAGCAACCATTTTATCGAAACAAAAACATCATAATGAAGCCATCGAATGTCTTAAGAAATCTCTAGAGTTTGTTGAGGATAAATCAGAAATATGGTCTTTGATTGCGATGGAATATCTGTACCTAGATAATTTTGAAAATGCCCGTCTGAATTTTGCCAAGTGCATCGATGTAGACTATGAAGATTATTCGGCATTATACAATATTGTGTATTGTTTTGATATGGAAAACGACCATGAATCGGCCATTCGTTACCTAAATTCTTATATCGATAGAAATCCTTATTGTGAGGTCGCATGGCATCAACTAGGTCGACAGTATTATATTTTAGATATGTTTAAGGAGGCATTAACTGCTTTCGACTATGCAGTACTTATTGATGAGAACTTTATTGGTGGCTACATGGAAAAAGCCAAAACGCTGGAGGAGTTATCGAGATATGAGGAAGCAATTGCAAATTATAAAGTCACACTAGATTTGGACGATCCAACAGCTTTTGCATTTGTTCGAATCGGGAATTGCTATCAAATGCTCAATGATTATGATGCTGCACTTCAATTTTATAAAAAGGCAGTTAATGAAGACCCGTTGTTGGATAAGGCATGGATTGCCTTAACCGATATTTATTTTCAACTACAGAACTTTGAAAAGGCATCATATTACATTGAAAAAGCCATCAAAATTGATGATGAAAATGCAGTATACTGGCGAAAGTATGCAGAGATAAATTTAAAATTAAGTCTGTTTGAGGAATCGGTTAACGGATTTCAAAAATGCTTGGATTTAAATGATGATAGCATTGAAATCTTCATCGGATTAATTGATGTGCTTTGTTTTCTTGGTGAATACAATGAAGCCTTGCTCGTATTAAGAGAGGCTCAGATCATTTATAAAGACTTTGCCGAAATTGAATATCGATTTGCTGGGATTTTTTTCATATTGAAAAAAGATAAATATGCCCTCTCACATTTGATTAACGGATTGAAAATTGACTATGATTATCACCATATTTTAAATGAATTGTTTCCTGCGTTTTGCCAGCAGAAAAAAATTGAAGAATTACTTCAATACTTTAAAAAAGCCTTGGACTAATTCATTGGCATTTATTTTCTTTTAGGATACCAGTTTAGCTGAACAACTTCAATGGAAGCGTCTCCATGATTGACGATACTTTTGAATTTGGTAACATCACTGAATTCACCACCACCTCTGTAATGGTATGGATAGACTTGTTTTGGTTTGAATTCTAAAACGGCACTCGCAGCACTTTCAACGGTCATTGTATAAGGTAAATTCATACAAACGAAAGCGCGATCTATATTTTTTAAACTTCTCATTTCTGGAATATCTTCTGTGTCTCCAGAAAAATACAATCGCTCTCCGTCTACGGTTAAAACATATCCGTTTCCTCGTCCTTTCTGATGAAATTTTAAAGCCTCTTTACGCAAATTATACATTGGAATAGCTTCCAGACTAAAAGAGGTCATATCTTTTGTTTCGCCGTTATTAATCACAACAATTTCTTTGGCAGAAATAGCTTTTAGATTTTCACGAACTGCTTGGGGTGCCACGATAATTGTATTTTGCAAATCAAGCTCGTTAAGTGTTTTTATATTCATATGGTCACCATGAACATCTGTAATAAATACATAGGTTGGAACTGGATGGGATTCAAATGCTTTTTTGCCCCCCGTAGGATCGAGATAAATTACTTCAGAACCGAATTTGACTATTGCAGTGGCATGACTTACAGGAATCACTTCCACCATTGAATTGGTTACTTTTGTGGTTTTGGATTCTTTAGCCACCTTTTTTGCTACCGACTTTTTGCAAGAAAAAATCAATAAAGAAAAAACTAATAGTAGTCCTATTCGCTTCATTTTTCTGTATACTTTAAATTCTCTCAAAGATAATGAGATATCGACCGAATTTGATAATCAATTCTATTAAATCCGTTACTTTTGCTATAGAAACAAATAGCAAATGCAAAGAACAATAAAGGATTATTTGGTTATTGGATTAAAGGGAATGGCAATGGGAGCTGCAGACATTGTGCCTGGTGTATCGGGAGGTACAATTGCTTTTATATCAGGTATTTATGAGGAATTGTTGGATTCGATCAGCGCCATCAAATTCTCATTAATAAAGCAATTAAAACAAGAAGGTATTGGGCCGGTATGGAAAGCCATTAATGGGAATTTTTTGACGGCATTATTTCTTGGGATATTCATTAGCATCCTTTCGTTGGCGAAAGGAATTAAATGGTTGTTAGAAAATGAACCTATTTTACTCTGGTCATTTTTCTTCGGATTGGTTTTTGCCAGTATCATTTATATCATAAAACAAATTACAGCGTGGAAGGCAGGGAGCTACATAGGATTAATTCTGGCTGCTGGATTAGCCTATTACATAACGACTTTGAACCCTTTGGTAAGTGAGAACTCATCTCCTTTATTTTTATTTTTATCGGGCGCATTTGCCATATGTGCTATGATTTTGCCTGGTATTTCAGGAGCATTTATATTGGTCCTCTTAGGTGCCTATAAACCTGTCTTAACAGCAGTAGATAATCGGGATTTCTTCACGGTTGCTGTTGTCGGATTGGGAGCTGTCGTAGGGCTGCTTAGTTTTTCGAAAATTCTAAAGTGGTTTTTCAAAAACTATCACAATCAAACCCTTGCTGCATTGACTGGATTTATAATTGGTTCTCTTAATAAAATCTGGCCTTGGAAAGTAACATTAACCTGGAGAGAAAATTCCAAAGGCATTAAAGTCCCGTTACAGCAAGAAAGCATCTCTCCATTTTCTTTTGATGGCGATTCACAACTGATTTGGGCAATTGTATTTGCAATTATCGGATTCGTACTAATTTTATTACTAGAACGATTAGCAGTGTCTAGAAAATAATATGAAAGAAAGAACATTCTTAGTAAAACTAGCCCTTTTTTTTAAGGGCCTGGCAATGGGGGCAGCCAATAAAGTTCCTGGGGTCTCCGGAGGAACAGTTTCTTTTGTGTTAGGCTTTTACGAAGAATTAATTTATTCCTTTCAGAAAATCAATTTAAACGCATTTAAGTTACTTTTGGCTGGTCGATTCAGAAGCTTTTTTCGATATACAAATGCCGAATTCTTAATCCTTATTTTATCGGGTAGCGTCTTTAGTTATTTCAGTGTTTCATTGGTGTTGGATTATTTCCTGAGAAATTATGAGTTGTATGTTTGGAGTTGGTTCTTTGGAATGATCATTGGGTCTATTTATTACATTGCAAAAGATTTTAAGGAATGGAATCGGAAGACTATAAGTTTCATTCTTATTGGTATTGTTGTTGGAATAGGTATCAGTTTTTTAACACCGGCAAAAGAAAATGACAATTTATGGTTCGTTTTTATCTGCGGAATCATTGGCGTTTCTGGAATGACTTTACCAGGTTTATCAGGTTCATTTATTCTGATTTTACTTGGGAATTATGTCTTACTATTAGTAGATAGTGTGAATGCTTTATTTTTAGTAATTACCAGCTTGATTACTGGAAATACAGAAGTTTTATCGGATCCATCTAATATAAGATATCTTAAAATAATCAGTGTTTTTACGTTTGGATCTGTTTTCGGTCTTGTTTCTTTTTCACATATTTTGGGATATGTGCTGAAAAGATATCACAGCATTGTAATTGCAGTTATCATTGGTTTTATAACAGGTTCATTGGGAATTGTATGGCCGTGGAAAGAGACGAAATATCTCAAAATTGGAGAGGAATTCCTGATAGATAATAAAGGAAATAAGATTGTCGAAAATTACGAACGTTTTTTTCCTGATATGTCGATTTCAGAGACATGGATTGCCTTATTTTGGATTGTCATTGGCATAGGATTAATTTTAATTATTGATTATTATGGGAACCGAAAAAAATAAATTATTTGGATTGGTAGGAAGACATATTTCCTACTCCTTTTCTAGATCTTATTTCGCAGAAAAATTTGAAAAATTAGGATTGGTAAATCATGAGTATGTAAACTTTGATATTCAATCCATTAAAGACCTTCCAGCTATTATATCGGAGAGAAAAGAAAACTTAATAGGATTCAACGTTACCATTCCTTATAAAGGAGAAATTATTTCATTACTTGATGAAATTGATGAAACTGCAAAATCTATTGATGCAGTGAATACGGTACTCCTAGGTAATGAGGGGCGATTAAAAGGATTTAATACAGATATTTATGGTTTTGAACATTCATTCAAACCACTGTTGAAGGCATCACATAAAAAAGCCTTGATTTTGGGCACTGGTGGAGCATCTAGAGCAATAGAATTTGTCCTGAATAAACTCAATATTGAATATAAATTTGTATCGAGAAATCCTACCTCAGAAAACCAATTTGCATATGCTGAACTTTCTGAAGAAATTATCAATGATTATAAAATCGTTATTAATTGCACGCCCCTCGGAACACATCCTGATACAGACAAATGTCCTAACATTCCATATCACTATCTTACTTCTGATCATTTTTTATATGATTTAATTTACAATCCATCAGAAACAACTTTCTTAAAAAATGGAAAGAAAGTCAATGCTACTACTAAAAACGGGTTAGCCATGCTCGAACTTCAAGCAGAAAAAGCCTGGGCAATTTGGCAGAATCGATAGTTGAATAGAACTAAATTATATTTTTCACTTGCAGTTTTTATAAGTAGTGTTTATTTTTATAGAGCTAATAGTTATAGTACTACTAGTTGGACCTTAAACATGAAAATATGTTAGATCAGTATACACAGGACGAGAATGAATTAAATGACAAGGAATCTACTGAACCTCAGAATGCAGATGAGGTAAATACTTCAGAAGCTCTTGATAGTGAAGAAACTAAAGAGATTTCTAAAGAAGAGCAAGAGGAAAAAGATTATTCCTCTTTGGGTTTAGAAGATCTTTTAAAAGAATTAAAAGAACTCATAAGTGGCTTTGATGCACAACAAATTAAAAAACAGGTAAACGAAATTAAAACGTCGTTTAATAATCAGTTTGGAGAAATTTTAGCCGAAAAAAAAGAGGCATTTCTAGCTGAAGGTGGACAATCCATTGATTTTAAATTTTCTAGCCCGCTTAAAACCGAATTCAATAAACTTATTGGAGAACATAAAAAGAAACTAAGCTCGTATTACAACTCACTTGAAAAACAACTCAAAGAAAATCTTGAGAAACGTTTGCAGGTGATTGAGGAGTTAAAAGACCTTATTGTTAATGCGGAGCCAACAACCATGTACAATAAGTTCAGAATTATTCAAAACAAATGGAAGGGTATAGGACAGGTGCCTAAAACTAAATACAACGATACCTGGAAAACCTATCACTTTCATGTAGATCGTTTTTATGACTTATTACATCTAAGTAAAGATTTGCGTGAAATAGATTTCAAGAACAATCTTGAAGAAAAAATTGCCATTATAGAAAAGGCCGAAAGTCTTCAAAATGAAACTGATATTATTTCTGCTTCAAAAGAGTTGCAAGAATTGCATAGAAGATGGAAAGAAGATGTTGGCCCGGTTGCGAAAGAACTTCGTGAAGAAATCTGGCAACGTTTTAGTGCTGCGACGAAAATTATTCATGATCGTAGACATGATTATTACAAAGAACAGAAACAGCAGGAAGGTATAATTATTCAAGAAAAACTGAAAGTAATTGAAGCTATTGGTGACTTTGACACTAGTAAAAATAAATCTCATAAAGATTGGCAAGCTAGTATCCGAAAGATTGAAGAATTACGAAAGCGATTTTTTGATGCAGGAAAATTACCGTACCAAAAAAGTGAGGACATATGGCAAAAGTTTAAGAAAGCAACCAAGCAATTCAATACGGATAAGAACAATTTTTACAAGCAGGAGAAAAAGAAACAACAAGAGAATCTTCAGAAAAAAATGAGCTTAGTAGAATTGGCTGAATCACTGCAAGAAAGCACAGATTGGGAAACTACTACCGAAACGATGAAGAAGATTCAATCCGATTGGAAAAAAATTGGTCATGTTCCACGAAAGTTTTCTGATGAGATTTGGAAACGATTTAAAAAGGCCTGTAATCATTACTTTGATCGATATTACGAGCAAAGAAATTCAATGTCTGCAGATCAGCAAAAGGTTGTAGACGGTAAGAAGCAGATCATTGAAAACCTTAAAGAGGCCACAAAATTGACTAAGAAGAAAGTGGTTGATTTGGTTAATCAGTGGAGTGAACTAGGAGCGTTACCTAGATCTGTTCGTCATCTTGAAGGAAAATTTAATAAGCAATTGGATAGAGTTTTAGAAGATTCTGGAATTAATAAGGCTGAAGTCGCCATTATTAAATTTAAAAATATTGTTGACGCTTACGCTGCAGAAGAGAATTATAGAAAACTGGATTCTGAGCAATTGTTCGTAAGAAGAAAGATTGATGAAATTGTCAAAGAAATTCAACAACTCGAAAATAACCTAAGTTATATTTCAAATGCTTCAGATGATAATCCGTTAGTTAAAAATGTAAAATCTAGTATTTTAGGTTTTAAAGATGATTTAGAAATCTGGCAAGAAAAATTAAAATACATTCAGAGTATATCATAAAAAAAAGCCTCACAAGTGTGAGGCTTTTTTTGTTTATGTCTTAAGAAAATAATTTGTCTATTTTTTCTTTCTCTTCAGCTGCAAGTGCTGGGTCAACAAGAATACGTCCACTGTGTTCGTCAATTGTAATTTTCTTTCTACTAGCAATTTCCAATTGAACTTGCGGTGGAATAGTAAAGTAAGAACCACCAGAAGCACCGCGCTCGATAGCAACTACGGCAAGTCCGTTTTTTACTTTGTTACGAATTCTCTTGTATGCTTTTAATAAGTGAGCATCAATGAACTCTTCAAATTCTTTTGATTTATCAGAAAGGAAAGTCTCTTCTTTTTCTGTTTCTTTTAAAATTGAGTCTAATTCCGCTTTTTTATGATCTAAATGTGTTTTTTGCTTGTCTAATTTTTCATTAGTTGTAGCAATAACCTCATCCTTCTGCTCAATCTTTGCTTTGTATTCTTTGATTCGCTTTTCTGATAATTGAATTTCTAATTCCTGATATTCAATTTCTTTTGATAAAGAATCGAATTCTCTATTGTTACGAACTTTCTTCTGTTGCTCTTCGTATTTCTTGATTAACGATTTCGATTCTTCAATCGCTAATTTTTTATTGTTAATATCAGTTTCCAGATTAGATACATCTTCACTCAAATTTGAAATCCTCTTGTTTAATCCAGCAACTTCATCTTCCAAATCTTCTACTTCTAATGGTAATTCACCTCTTACATTTCGAATTTCGTCAATTCTAGAGTCAATTAACTGTAAGTCGTATAAAGCTCTTAATTTTTCTTCAACTGAAACTTCCTTTTTACTTGCCATACTTGCTTAGGTATAAAATATTGGATTTGTACTTTTTTCTGATAAAACGACTGCAAAATTAGTAATTTTTTTGATAAGATGGTCGCATATAAGGTTTTTTGTAAACTGTTCACTTTCATAATGACCAATGTCCATCAGTACAATTTTATCTTCGGCTTTGAAAAAGTCGTGGTATTTGAAATCTGCACTAATATAGGCATCTGCATTTTGTTGCAATGCTGCCGAAATTGCAAAGCTTCCAGAACCCCCTAAAACAGCGACTTTTTTTATCGGTTTACCCAATAATTTTGAATGACGAATACATTCCGTGTTCATCGTCATTTTAACGTAATTAAGAAAATCGGATTCGCTCATTTCTTGAGGTAATTCACCAATTTTTCCCATTCCGACATTTTGATACGTATTTTCAGTCAAAATCACTTCGTAAGCCACTTCTTCATAAGGGTGTGCCTCGAATAATGCCTTTAATATCTGTCCTTCATCTTTTGATTCAAAAATTACAGAAACCTGAACTTCTGGTTCCCTTTGAAGCATTCCTTTTTCACCAATACTCGGATTTGATTGCTCATTTCCTTTAAAAGTCCCAATTCCTTCAATGTTAAATGAACAATTATCATAATTTCCTATTCCGCCAGCATTAGCTTTGAATAACGCAGTTCGAACAGCATCAACATGCGCTTTGGGAACGTAAGTTGTTAGCTTTCTTAATAGATTTTTCTTCGGAATGAGAATACTCGAGTTTTCTAATCCGAGTTGTTTGCAAATTCCTTGAGAAACACCATGAATAGAATTATCTAGAGCCGTATGTGTAGCATAAATCGCAATGTTATTCTGAATCGCCTTAAGGACTACTCGTTCAACATAAGAGTTTCCGTTTAATTTTTTTAATCCTGAAAAAATAATCGGATGAAAGCTTACGATTAAATTACATTTCTTTTCAATGGCTTCATTTACAGTCTCTTCAAGCGTATCTAAAGTAACCAGGACACCTGTAATCTTCGTTTGAAAATTTCCAACCAAGAGACCAACATTATCAAAATCCTCAGCGTATTGTAATGGAGCGATTTCTTCAATTACATCAGTAATATCTTTTATTGTCATATCGTAATAGTATGAATCTCAAAGTTAAGATTTTTAATGTATT
>JALQZD010000027.1 GCA_023258495.1 Polaribacter sp. | reverse complement strand
GATCCTTTTTTCTATGTTCACACTTTGTTATGGACTTTTTTCCCGTGGTGCTTTTTACTATATGGAAGCTTTTTTCAACGAACTAAAAGTTTAGCTAAAAAAGTGAATCTCAAAGAAGGATATACGCTATTCGGAAGTGTTTTTGTTCTGCTGATATTTTCGGTTTCTAAATTTCAATTGCCACACTATACAACGATTATTTTTCCACTATTTTCAATTATGGTTGCTGATATGCTTATCAATAACCAGAAAAAATGGGTCAAAACCTTACTTTATATTTCAATTGGTTTGGCTGTTACTTTAGCCATTGGATTGGGTATTTATATCGTGTTTACGATTGATACGCCGGTTTCACTTTTGATTACTTTCGGAGGTATTACTGCTATCATGATCTTAATAATTGCTGCCAAGATTGATGCACAGAAAAAAGCAATTGCATTTGGAGTGGTCGCGATTTTAATTGTCAATTCCATTTTAGGGCAATTTATTATTCCGGAAATTAGTAATAAGGGAGGGCTAAACGCAGCTAAATTTATCAATAAAGAGAAAAAAATTGATGCGGTTTTAGTGGTTGGTCAAGGACCAAAAATCACGGATGAAGCACCTAGTTTCGCCAATTTTTACCTCAAGAAACCGTTTCTAAAAACCTATGAATTAAAGCAAGGTGATGTAGAAGGCTATGATTATGTTCTTGTTTATGATAATCCAAATGCTTTTCAAATGCTGGCAGATACTGGTTTTGTTGAAATTAATCGTTTCGATCATTATCCATTAGAAGGTATTCATCTCGCACTTTTTGATCCACAGAAGAAGGAAAAACTGATAAAGAAATTTCTGCTTTTCGAACGAAGAGAATAGATTATTTATACAGATTCTAAATACTTGTGAAAATGGAGCGCAATCGTTGTAAACCTGAGTGCTATATCCTAACTTTGCCGTCGATTTAAACGAAATAAAAATGGCAAAATTTTTAAGCTCTTCGGTTGGTAGAAAGGTAGCAATGGCGCTTTCTGCCTTCTTTTTGATGTCTTTTTTAATAATTCACCTATCAGTCAACCTTACATCCCTTTTTAGCGAAGATGTTTTTAATGAATTTTCTCATTTTATGGGAACAAATCCTTTGGTTCAGTATGCTTTGCAACCTGTACTAATTCTTGGAGTTATTTTCCACTTCGTAATGGGGTTTGTTTTAGAAATTCGAAACAGAAAGGCAATGGGTGTGAAGTACGCAATGAATCAAGGGGGTGCAAATTCTTCATGGATGAGTAGAAATATGTTATTAAGTGGTGCAGTGATTTTAGCATTCTTGGCATTACACTTCATTGATTTCTGGATTCCAGAAATGAATGTGAAGTACATTCAGGGCGATATGTCTGGTTTATTGGACCCAAACACAGCTGATAGCGGATTCAGATATTATGAAGAAATGGTTCATAAATTCGAAAGCCCATTACGTGTTGGATTTTACGTGTTAGGATTTGTGTTGTTAGCACTTCATTTGTTACACGGTTTCAATTCTGCATTTCAGTCTATGGGATTAACGGCAGGCAGGACAAAGGTATGGAAGAACATTGGAGCATTTTACTCAATCGTCGTTCCATTAGGATTTGTTGTAATCGCTTTATTTCACCACTTTAACCATTAATCTTACACAAATGACTTTAAATTCTAAAATACCACAAGGGCCATTAAAAGATAAATGGACAACGTATAAAGACAAAATTAATCTTGTAAATCCGGCAAACAAGAGACTTATCGACATTATTGTTGTAGGTACTGGATTGGCAGGAGGTTCTGCTTCGGCTACGTTAGCTGAGTTGGGATATAATGTAAAAGCATTTTGTTTCCAAGATTCGCCTCGTAGAGCACATTCTATTGCAGCTCAGGGAGGAATCAATGCAGCAAAAAATTATCAAGGTGATGGAGATTCTGTATATCGACTTTTTTATGATACTGTAAAGGGTGGTGATTACCGTTCCCGTGAAGCGAATGTGCACCGTCTTGCAGAAGTATCTGTAAATATTATTGACCAGTGTGTGGCGCAAGGTGTTCCGTTTGCAAGAGATTATGGAGGATTACTAGACAACCGTTCTTTCGGAGGGGTATTGGTATCGAGAACATTTTACGCGAAAGGTCAAACAGGTCAGCAATTATTGTTAGGAGCATATTCTGCAATGAATCGACAGATTGCTAGAGGAAAAATCAAAATGTACAACAGACACGAAATGTTGGATGTTGTTATTGTTGACGGAAAAGCAAGAGGAATTATTGCACGTAACTTAGTAACAGGTGAGATTCAAAGACATTCAGCACACGCTGTTGTTATTGCATCTGGAGGTTACGGAAATGCATTCTATTTGTCAACTTATGCCATGGGTAGTAATGTGACTGCAGCATGGAAAGCGCATAAGCGTGGAGCGTACTTCGCAAACCCATGTTTCACACAGATTCACCCGACGTGTATGCCAGTATCTGGAGATCATCAGTCGAAATTAACGTTGATGTCTGAGTCGTTGAGAAATGATGGTCGAATCTGGGTTCCTGCAAAAATGGAAGATGCTCAAGCAATTCGTGATGGCAAATTGAAGCCGACACAAATCAAAGAAGAAGATAGAGATTACTATTTAGAAAGAAGATATCCTGCATTTGGTAACCTAGTACCTCGTGATGTGGCTTCGAGAGCGGCAAAAGAACGTTGTGATGCCGGCTTTGGTGTAAACCAAACAGGAGAAGCGGTGTATTTAGATTTTGCCCATGCGATTGTTCGATACGGTAAAGAGCAGGCTTTAGTAAAAGGATTAGACACCAATGATTCAGCCTTAGTTGAGAAGTTAGGAAAGCAAATCATTAAGGCGAAATATGGAAACTTATTCCAGATGTATGAAAAAATCATGGATGAGAACCCATATGAAACACCAATGATGATTTATCCAGCGGTTCACTACACTATGGGTGGTGTTTGGGTAGATTACAACTTAATGACCACAGTACCTGGTTTATATGCGGCAGGAGAAGCAAACTTCTCAGATCACGGAGCGAACCGATTAGGTGCTTCTGCATTAATGCAAGGTCTTGCAGACGGATATTTTGTGCTACCATATACCATTGGTGATTACTTATCGGATGATATCCGTACAGGACCAATTTCAATAGATACTCCGGAATTTGAAGAAGCAGAAAACAATGTGCGTGGGCGTATTGAAAAGCTTGTCAATAATAATGGATCATATTCTGTAGATTACTTCCACAAGAAGCTTGGAAAAATCATGTGGAACAAATGCGGAATGTCTAGAAACGAACAAGGATTGAAAGAAGCGATTGAAGAAATCGCGCAATTAAGAGAAGAATTCTGGAAAGATGTTTACGTGCCAGGAGAAGCTAATGAATACAATGAGGAATTAGCAAAAGCAGGACGTGTAGCAGACTTTTTAGAATTGGGAGAATTATTTGCCAAAGACGCGCTACATAGAGAAGAATCTTGTGGAGGACACTTCAGAGAAGAATATCAGACGGAAGATGGAGAGGCAAAAAGAAGAAAAGAATTCCAGTACGTATCAGCTTGGGAATACAAAGGAGAACCAAAAGATGCTGTTTTACACAAGGAAGAATTAGTATACGATAATATCGAAGTTAAGGAAAGAAGTTATAAATAATAGAGCAATGAAGTTAACTTTAAAAATCTGGCGTCAGAAAGGCGCAAATGACAAAGGAAGAATGGTAGATTACCAATTAGATGGAATATCTCCAGACATGTCCTTCCTTGAAATGTTAGACGTTCTTAACCTAAA
Source organism: Polaribacter sp. (assembly GCA_023258495.1). Lineage (GTDB taxonomy): Bacteria > Bacteroidota > Bacteroidia > Flavobacteriales > Flavobacteriaceae > Polaribacter. Next base: position 573 of record JALQZD010000027.1, on the reverse strand, counting down.
ACTGATTAATAATAAAGAAGAACCCGTTGCTTTTGACCACGATTGTAGAGAAGGTATCTGCGGAACATGTTCGCTATTCATTAATGGACGTGCACATGGACCACAAAGAGAAATTACAGCGTGTCAATTACACATGCGTAGTTTCAATGATGGAGATACCATCTATATCGAACCATGGAGAGCGAAAGCTTTCCCTGTTGTGAAGGATTTAATTGTAGATCGATCTGCTTTTGATAGAATTCAGCAGGCAGGTGGATTTATCTCAGTAAATACTTCAGGTAATACGCAAGATGCGAATGCCATTCCGATTGCAAAAGAAGCTGCAGATTCAGCGATGGATGCTGCGACTTGTATTGGTTGTGGAGCATGTGTAGCCACTTGTAAAAACTCTAGTGCTATGTTATTCGTAGGAGCTAAAGTAAGTCAGTATGCTTTACTACCTCAAGGTCAAGTAGAGGCTGCAGACCGTGTGAAAAACATGGTTGCTCAAATGGACTTAGAAGGATTCGGAAACTGTACCAATACTGGTGCGTGTGAAGTAGAATGCCCGAAAGGAATCTCATTAGAGAACAT
>JALQZD010000016.1 GCA_023258495.1 Polaribacter sp. | reverse complement strand
GAACATTGCGTTTGGACGAATTGCTTCGTTGGCTAAATTTTCATCCGGAAGGTATTAGCCACCAATATTCATTGGTGCTCCTTGGATCTCATTTAGCTCATCAATAATTTTAAATTCATTATCCTTCAACACTAAGGCAACAGGTGAAAATTGATTTTTCAACTCCTCGTCATTATTTTGATTGGCAAGCTCTTCTGCCCAGTAGTACGCAAGATAAAAGTGGCTACCTCTGTTGTCTAATTCGCCTGCCTTTCGAGAAGGTGATTTTCTGTTTTCAAGAAATTTATCAGTCGCTTGATCAAGAGTTTCAGCTAATACTAACGCTTTTTTATTGTTGAAAGTAGTTCCTAAATGTTCTAAAGAAACTGCCAAGGCTAAGAATTCTCCCAGTGAATCCCATCGTAAATGGTTTTCTTGGTTGAATTGCTCAACGTGTTTCGGTGCAGATCCACCTGCTCCTGTTTCAAACAATCCACCACCATTCATTAAGGGAACGATAGACAACATTTTTGCTGATGTTCCTACTTCTAATATTGGGAAAAGATCCGTTAAGTAATCACGTAAAACATTTCCGGAAACAGAGATAGTATCTAAACCTTTCACAATTCTCTCCAAAGTGAATTGTGTAGCCTCCACTGGTGCTAAAATTCGAAGATCTAGTTCGGTTGTATCGTATTCTGGTAAATATTGATTTACTTTTTTAATCAATTCAGCATCGTGCGCTCTATTTTCATCCAACCAAAAAACAGCGGGTGTATTTGAGGCTTTCGCTCTTGTAACTGCTAGTTTCACCCAATTTTTTACAGGCCCGTCTTTGGTTTGACACATTCTCCAAATATCTCCAGCTTCCACAGAGTGTTGCGTCAAAACTTCACCAGCTTCGGTAATTACAGAAACCGTACCCTTTGCTGAAATTTCAAAAGTTTTATCATGAGAGCCATATTCTTCTGCTTTTTTGGCCATCAATCCAACATTAGGCACAGTACCCATTGTTCTTGGGTCTAACGCACCATTGGTTTTACAGAAGTCAATAGTGGCCTGATACACTCCGGCGTAAGAACTATCTGGGATAATGGCCTTTGTATCTTGTAATTTACCCTCTTTATCCCACATTTTTCCAGAATTACGAATCATCGCGGGCATGGATGCATCGATGATGACATCAGAAGGTACATGTAGATTGGTAACTCCTTTCTCTGAATTCACCATGGCAAGATTTGCTTTTTCCGTTAATGTTTTTTGGATATCTGCTAAAATTGCTGATTTGTCATCGGAAGGTAAATCGTCTAAACTGCTAATGATATTTCCTAAACCATTGTTGGCATCAAGCCCAATGGATTCGAACTGACTTTTATAGGTTTCAAAAACTTCTTTGAAGTACGTTTTTACCACATGTCCGAAAATGATTGGGTCAGAAACCTTCATCATCGTGGCTTTCATATGGAGTGACATTAAAATATTACTTCTGTTTGCATCCTCAATTTCACGGTCTAAAAATGCTAATAAAGCTTTTTTACTCATGAAAGTAGCATCAATAATTTCACCCGCTAATAAGCTAATATCTTTTCTTAAATAGCTTGTGTTGTTATTAGCATCTGTAAACTGAATATGAACTTTCGTTGCATTTGCTACCGTTACCGATGTTTCATTATGCGCAAAATCTCCCTGAGACATGGTTGCCACATGAGTTTTAGAGTCTGCATTCCATTCACCCATACTATGTGGATTGTTTTTGGCGAAATTCTTTACCGCTTTTGGAGCCCGTCTGTCTGAATTGCCTTCACGTAAAACGGGATTTACAGCAGATCCTTTGACCTTGTTATACAGGGCAAGGACTTTAGCGTCTTCATCGGTTTTTATATCATCTGGAAAATCTGGGATGGCATAACCATTCTTTTGTAATTCGGCAATCGCTCCTTTCAACTGAGGAACAGAAGCGCTGATGTTTGGTAATTTGATGATGTTCGCTTCTGGCTTGGTCGCTAAATCACCCAAAAACGCCAGTGCATCCTCAACTTTTTGGTCTTCATTTAGATATTCAGAAAACGTGGCTAAAATTCTGCCTGGTAATGAAATATCCTTTGTTTCCAGTTCAATTCCAGCCGATTTTGTAAACGCTTTTACGATTGGCAAAAATGATCGTGTTGCCAATGCTGGCGCTTCATCTGTTTTCGTATAAAAAATCTTTTCCATATAAGTATTTCCTAATTAAAAGTTGTATTAAACTTTCCTGTTTTTTGGAGCGGAGCAAATGTAAGAATAAGATTTGAAAATTGATACCTTATGGCTAAGGAATTCAACACTTTTGGCGAGATTGTGTAATAAATAACAAAAGCCATATTTTTACAATTTTACTTGTTAAAATATGGCTTTTTTTGAAACGTTTACGCAAGATTTTGCATTTCTGCATCTTCCTTAAGTTTTACCTTAACCCATCAGACTGATTTGTCGATGATTACTTCTTGTTTCAACTTTTAGGATTTCCGTTTCTATGTTTACAGTTTCCTGATTTCCGATTGCTCGGTCTCTGATTTTACAACGATTCTGGTTTCCCAGATGTTGTTTTTTCAGAATTCTGATTTCTCAGAGTTACATTTTCTTCGGTGTTTCCTAAAACATTTACACGGTTGGGTTATTCTTTTTTAATAATTATACAATTTATAATTCTACAACTTTTGACGGTTATTTCACTATGTGCATCTTTACTATAGTATAACTCTTCCGGTGCAAATAAAATAAAGAACGTTGCTTTATTCGAACTAAGTTTTACATTGCTGTTTTCCTTAATTCTGATGTAAATATATGTAGATAGTTATTTTCTGCCATAAAATTTTGAAATTAGTGATTAACAATGTTTTAACCGTAGTTATGAACAAATGTTAATAGAAAAAGCGCCTTATTTCTAAGGCGCTTTTGTTATGTGGTTTAAAAGTTGGCTTAACGCTTTCTTTCTTTGATTCTTGCTTTCTTACCAGTAAGATCTCTAAAGTAGAAAATACGAGCTCTTCTAACTTTACCTCTTTTATTTACCTCAATCTTCTGGATCGATGGTAAGTTAATCGGGAAGATTCTTTCTACACCTACAGTACCAGACATTTTTCTAATAGTAAATGTTTCTGAAGATCCACTTCCTCTTCTTTGGATGACTACTCCTCTAAAAAACTGAGTTCTTGTTTTATTACCTTCTCTAATTTCGTAATAAACCGTAATCGTGTCTCCAGGTGCGAATTCAGGTAATTCGTTTTTGTTTACGTATTCGTCTTGGACAAATTTTAATAAAGATTCCATTGTATTAAGAATTTTAATTCAGACCAAAACAACATTCACGCCTTTCGTCAGAGGTTATTTTAGCGGTTGCAAATTTATTAATTATTTTTTCTTTTAGAAAAAGAAATGAAATTATTTTTTAGTGTAATTCTGGCAATAGAAAACCCAGAATTTGCGCACCATTGTTCCATTTCTTCGGATGATAATGGGTTCTAGTTCTTTTATTTCACTGAAGTAAGATTGAAGTAAAGGATCAAAATCTGTTTTTTTACCCTCATTTTTGATGCGTTTGTCACTATCAATAAAGAGTGCGTTTTTGCCATTTAGAATTTCTAAGTCATCACCCAAATAGTCAAAATGTAAAGCAGACCTACCAATGATGTTTTGCGCATAAACCTTTTCATCCTGATAAAAGTTAAGTGCGGCTGATGTTTTGTAATTGTCATCAGAAAAAATAAAAGTATCTGGATATCGATCCTGAATTTCATCAATAGCAACAGACAATTCTTCCCATCCAACCCAAGTATCATCACTCTTAATAGGTACAATATAAAAAAGAACTTCAATCGCTATCAATAGGTGAAAGATCGCCGAGATGATTAATTGATAACGAAATAACTTCTGATTAAAGAAAGCAATCGCTAAGATCACTCCTGTTATGTAGGACGGCATCATCCAGTTTAGTTTTACCCAATAAATTGGAGTCAAAGCAAAAAATCCGAGGAATGTCGGTATGAAAAATGCCAATAAAAACAATTGTCGATCTCCTGGTAATTTGAACTTGGCGAAAAATCGCTTTACATATTTAAAGGTGAATGTTATAAATACTGCAAATAAAATCGGTAGTAATAAAAAGAGCTGATGCCCAATCGCTCCAAAGAAATATTTCGGTGTTAGTTTAAATTCAGAGATAGAATCGGTTCGATTTGAGGATTGAAATAAGAATGATGCAAACTCATGTTCGTAATTCCAATAAAATACGGGAGCTGTCAATACTACAGATAAGATCAGACATGCATACAACCAAGGTGAGCCAAATAACTTTCGGTATCGATTGGAGAACGCTAGAAATCCAATTAATCCGATTTGAAGAAATAATGAGGTATACTTACTGTTAAATGCAAGTCCCATGGCTATTCCTGCCAAAATCCAATACCCTTTTTTATTCTCAAAAATTGCTTTGTAAAGCGCAAGTACACTCAGTGTCCAGAATAATATTAGTGGTACATCGGGGGTAGAGTTGAAAGAAATTATCGAGATAAATAAGGTGCTTACTAATAGAACTAAAGCTTGCTTAGCTTTATATATGGGTAGCATATGTCTGGCTAGAACGTAGAAAAAATACAAGGAACTAGAGGTAACTAAGAAGTCAGTCAATTTGATTACAAAAACCGATTGACCCAGTATTTCTGAAGTAAGTCTTAGAAGATAACCGATCATTCCTGGGTGATCAAAATAGGACCAGGATAAGTTTTGACCATATAAATAATAGTAGGCATCCTGTGGCATTAATCCCATGAATGGCAATAACACCAATCTGAACAATTGAAATAAGAGAATAATTCCAATTGGAGAAGTTAAAAATGCCCTATTTAAAAATTTATTCATCTAGAAGATCGGGTCTCGTACTTTTCGTTTTTTCTAGTGCTTTCTCTTCGCGCCATTCATCAATTTTTTTAAAATTTCCAGAAAGTAATACCTCTGGAACTTTTGAGCCTTTATAATCGGCAGGTCTTGTGTAAACCGGTGGAGATAATAAATTATCCTGAAAAGAATCTGTAAGTGCCGATTGCTCATCACCAATGACTCCTGGAATTAATCGAACGATGGCATCAACCAAAATGGCAGCTGGTAGTTCACCTCCGGTCAGCACGTAGTCGCCAATCGAAATTTCTTTGGTCATATAAATGTCACGAATTCGTTGATCTACACCTTTATAATGCCCTGTTAAAATCAATAAATTTTTTTCAAGTGATAACGTGTTAACGGTTTTCTGATTCAGGGTCGGCGCGTCTGGAGTAACGTATATGATTTCATCGTAGTCACGTTCCGACTTTAATTGATCAATGCAATTCGCAATCGGTTCTATCATTAGAACCATTCCAGCACCTCCACCAAATGGACTGTCGTCAATCTGCTTGTAATTTCCCAATCCGTAGTCGCGTAAATCGTGAATTACAATATCAACCAGACCTTTCTTTTGAGCTCTTTTGATAATCGAATGATTAAACGGACTATCTAAAAGCTGTGGAGAGGCACTGATGATATCTATTCTCATGACTTTTTTGGTAATTATTTTGAGTTGGAGTTTTATGTATCCGACAAAAATCGAAAGATTCGACTTAAAATAAAAAGAATTTTACGAAAATGAGTATGATGTGCGATTATATCTGCGTTTTGATTGATTCAAACTCGACATTTACAGTTTTAGGGTTATACCGCGGCACTCGGTCTGTTTTCAACTAAATAAAATAAATTACTGCCTCTGCAATATTTTTTTTCGGAGCAAAAAAAATCCCAGCCAAACTGGGATTTTAATTATTCGTTTTTTGATTTAGGAATTACTTTCCGTAGGCTTTTTGATATCGATAGTCAATTCATTTTTGTCCTCGTCAAGATCCATATGAATAGAATCTCCTTCGGCTAATTTTGAATTTACAATCTCTTCGGCAAGCGAATCTTCGATATATTTCTGTATGGCCCTCTTTAATGGACGTGCGCCGTATTTCTTATCAAACCCTTTGTCTGCAATGAAATCTTTTGCTTTGTTGCTTAGGATAAGCGTGTATCCAAGGTCAGAAATTCTGCCTAATAATTTGCTTAATTCGATGTCGAT
>JALQZD010000275.1 GCA_023258495.1 Polaribacter sp. | reverse complement strand
AAAAGAAAAATATGACGTTTTAAATTTTTTTGAAAAATTAAGATTGAGTATTTTAGAAAGGTAAAACTATTGTATAGGAATTTTTTTTATCCCTGATTATCAATATGATACAAAAAAACACTCCCTATTTATAGGTAGTGAATCAACCATATATGGTGAATGAAAAATTTCACCATTTCTGGGGATTGTGGGAGGAACAGTAGTACTATACATTTATAATGTAAATGAAATGAAAAAAATCAACGTTCACGTCGCTGACGATCATAAAGTTCTAGTTGATGGAATTAGCGCCGTTATAAATACCGACAAAGACATTGAAATATGTGGTTATTCGCTAACAGGTCAGGAAGTAATTGACTGGTTCAGTAAAAAAAGAAACAAAGCGGATGTATTAATACTAGACATAACAATGCCAATAAAAGATGGTTTTGATGTGCTGAGGTATTTTAAAGAAAAGAGGATATACCAAAAGGTGATCATATTTTCAAGTTATGATGATTTGAAGATTGTTCAAGAAGCTCTTAACCTTGGATGCTACGGATACGTAACAAAAAAGAGCGCTAGTGAGCATATTCTTGATGCCATAAAATCAGTGGCAAAAGGAGAACAATATTTTAGTGATGATATCAAAAATATCTTATTAAAAACCTTTACAAATCAAGTTACCGAAACAGGAGATTTACCCGATAAAATTATAATTGAAAGTCTGACAGACCGTGAATTAGAAGTTTTAAAGTATATCGCTTATGAATACAATTCGGCAGAAATTGCAGAAAAAATGAATTTAAGTGTTAGTACAATTGACACTTACAGAAAGAGTTTATTGAAAAAGCTTAAAGTAAAAAATTCGGTAGGAATTGCAATGTACGCAGTGAGGAATAAATTAATTTGATACAAAAACCCCCCAAAAAATAGTCAAAGCCATAATAGTTTATATCCCCCAATAGAAAGTTTGGACTATTTTTATCCCCCAACCGATACTATTTTCTTCACTGCTAGCAATTCCCTTTACTAGACCATAACAAAAATAACTTTAATTAAAATGCCCAAACAATGAGAGTAACGAAACAACTAACGTTATTAATTATCACGTCTATGACGCTGATTTTATCATCGTGTTCTTCGGAAGAATCGATGCTAACAAATGAAGTACCCACAAACAAACTTTTAAAATCTTTTACGGTTAAAAAAGATGCCAATGGAGCCTATTCTTTAAATTTTGACTTGAATAGCGATGCCGTAGTCGACAAGACGTACAACGACTACTCAAAAACCAGTCAATTTGTATTATATTCGTCAAACAAGCCTAGTGTGCGAAATGTAAAGGAATCAATGTCAATTAATGATTCGAAATTACACATAGGATTTGTAGATACAAACACTGATGAGAAGCCGTCAATTACTATTGTTGATGACAATATCACTTTTGGAAAAGGAGATACTGAAGCTCTTCAGAGTTTTGAAATTTCAAGTGTTGATGACAGCGCGTATCAACTAGACTTTACCGTTAAAGATGATATTACCGCTAAGTTCGTTTATAATGAAGATATAGATACTTATGAAGTACATCTTGATGGCGGAAAAAGCGATACATCATCGTATACTGTGATGTTTGATAAAGAAGAGGGTAAGAAACTGCGAATCGACTTTTTAAATTACAATGAAAACGAAGAATCAAAGGCCAGGGCTGTACAAGCTATTCGTAAACCTAAAATCATCATTGATGATTAAAATTTAGTAAGTATAGTTGAAAAATAAAAGTATATTATCTTTCGCGCTATTTATCTATTTTATTGTCTATTTCAGTTTGTTGTCTATACAAGCTGCAGAATATAAGAGTAATGAAGAGGCTTCAATTGAAACTTCTTCATTGCTTTTTCAACCTCAACAAAAATTAGATTTTGATCAACAATTATCACTTATAAAAAAGATGGTAAAAGAAGAGCAATATTCCAATGCGCTCGAACGCTCCTTACTGCTCTTGTCAAAAATCCCTGAAAATAATATAAGCTTAAAGTTTCAGCTGGAATCTGAATTGTCGGTAATTTACACCAGGACTAATTTATTCGAAGAGTCTTTGTTATATGCAAAAAAAGCACTGTCCACATTAAATCAAATGGATGAATTAAATGTTGAGTCCGACGATCGACTTTTTTTTGATTCTAATTTAATCGATACCTATTTGAAGATTGGCTCTCAATTTTTTAAACTACAACGATTAGAAAAAGCAGATACCTTAAAGCGCAATCTATTAGATAGTGCGAAATATTATTATCTAAAGATTGAAAATTTTCCTTCTTTGAATTCCAAAGTTCTGGATACGAAGGGAAGAGCCTTCACTAGTTTATCGGGATTATTTTATATGGATGCTCAATATGGTCAGGCAGAACAATATGCCTTGAAAGCGATTGAAATTCATAAAATGCGAAAAAATAAAATGAGTCAGGCAGCAGCCATTAACAATCTTGCTAACATTTATCTGCACCGACAAAAATTACAATTGGCTAAAACTAAATACCTTGAAGGTATTGAATTAATTGATGATTATAATACGACTAAGGCAGTAGAATTCAAGGCAGATTTATATAATAATTTGGCTTGGACTATGCGTAAATTAGAAGATTTTAATGCCTATGATACTTTAGAAAAGGCCATTGAATTTACCGATGCAATCAGAGATCTTGAAATTAAAAGAATTATCGAAGATATCTCTATGAAGTATAATGTAGAAGGCGTGAAAAAAGATGCAGAACTCGCCAAGCGAAATTTTCTTATATTTTTTATTGTTAGTCTTTTGATTATAACATTACTCGCTACTACGATTATTCTTACTTACCAGAGGAGAAAACGCCTAGCACTTGAATTAGAGAATTCAGATATGATTCAAAAGCAACAAGTGGCTGCGATGCGATCAGAGTCTCAGAAGCGAATTTTAAACGCAGTTATTGAAGGTAAAGAAAAGGAGCGTAAAGAAATCGCAGAAACCTTGCACGATAGTGTGAGCACCTTACTGTCCTCTGCAAATTTACATTTGCAAGCCTCTGCAAAGCAATTTGAAGCACAGACCCCAACCGAAATTCTTAAGGCAAAGCGAATTATTACTGAAGCTTCTAAAAAAATTAGGGATTTGTCACACAATTTGATATCGGCAATACTCGTTAAGTTTGGCTTAACCTATGCCATAAAAGACCTGGCTCAGAAGTATTCGAATTCCGATTTGAGAATCGAAACAGAGTTTAAAAATATTTCACGATACACAGAGAAATTTGAAATTAAAGTCTACAATATTATTCAGGAGTTTATGAATAATATTTTGAAACATAGTGAAGCGACTAAAGCGCTTATTAAAATTGAAGATCTGGATCAGAACATCAAGATTTATATTCATGATAATGGCGTCGGTTTCAATTTGAGTTCGTTGGAGAAAAAAGAAGGTATCGGTATTAGGCAAATTGAAGCCAGGGTACAATTAATGAATGGAGACTTTAAAATTGAGTCCATTATTGATCAGGGAACCCAGATTGAAATTTCAATTCCAACCATTGAAATTGAGAAGCAAGCAATTAACGTTTAGCCAGCTCAATTATTTCCAGATTCTTTACATTTCCGTCTCCGATTTCGAAACGAAGCATGGTTCTCACTTTGTGGAAACCAACCTTACCTGCGGCCCCAGGATTTAAGTGCAATAACTCCAGATCATTATCATATTGAACCTTTAAAATATGAGAATGACCACATATGTACAACTGAGGTTTAATCTGTTGCAATTGTGCTTTGACTCTTTGGTTGTATCGTCTGGGGTAGCCTCCAATGTGTGTGATATAAACTGTCATTCCCTCACACTCGAAGATTTCGTCTAATTTAAACTCGTTTCGCGCATCTTTTCCGTCAATATTACCAAAAACACAACGTAGCGGTTTTAATTCTTTTATTCGGTCAGTAACTTTTAAATTACCCACATCACCTGCATGCCAAACTTCATCAGCTTGATGAACAAACTTTAATATTTGATCATCAATAAATCCATGGGTATCTGAAAGTAATAAGATTTTCTTCACATTGTAAAAATACTAATACCGAAATAAATTCCGTAATTTTGACTCCTTCTAAAAAGACACTTTTTTGAGGTATTTTATAGAGTTATCGTACAATGGAAAAAACTATCATGGTTGGCAAATGCAGCCTGATGCGATTAGTATTCAAGAGAAACTTAATGAAGCGCTTTCAAAGGTGTGGCAGGAAACAATAGAAGTTGTTGGTGCTGGAAGAACAGATACAGGTGTCCATGCCAAACAAATGTTTGCCCATTTTGATGTGCAAAGCCAAGTAAAAGAGGAGATTGTCTACAAGCTTAATTCTATTTTACCGAATGATATTGTTGTTTCTAAATTAGTTGAGGTAGAACCAGAAAAACATGCCCGATTTGATGCCGTATCTCGGTCTTATGAATATAAAATTTGGTTGGGTCGAAATCCATTCTTATTGGATTTTTACTGGCAAATACATTCGCAGTACTTTGATGTGGAGGCGATGAATCAGGCTGCGAAAATTTTACTGAAATACAAAGATTTTCAAAGTTTTTCTAAGGTCAAAACAGATGTGTATACCTACAACTGTGATATTTTTGATGCGTACTGGGAGGTGAATAATGAAGAGCTTACGTTTTATATTTCGGCAAATCGGTTTTTGAGAAATATGGTTAGAGCGATCGTAGGTACCATGGTTGATGTTGGGTTAGGTAAAATTTCGGTTCTTGACTTTGAAGAAATCATTAAAAGTAAGAATAGAAGTAATGCAGGTTTATCTGTTCCAGCGCGCGGATTATTTTTAACAGAAATTAAATATTAAAGAATTGGCAAATCATTCAGGAAAAGCTTTTGATGTTGAAATTTTTTCGAGACTAATGTCTTTTGCGAAGAGGTATAAACTTTATTTTTTTATTGCAGCTTCATCAACAATTTTATTAGCGTTGTTTGCGATTTTAACTCCTTACATTTTAATCAATACGGTTGATGATTACATCTTAACAAAGGATAAACAAGGTCTCCTGGATTATACGTTATTAATGTTGGGCGTTCTTCTTGTTGAGGTAGTTCTACAATTCACATTTATTTATTTTGCAAATTGGGTGGGACAGCATATCATTCGCGATATACGAGCTAAAATATTCAGACATATTTTGGCTTTCAAAATGTCCTATTTTGATAAAAACTCTGTGGGTAAATTGGTGACTAGAGTCGTATCTGATATCGAAACAATTGCGGCTTTCTTTAGTAATGGCGTCTTTACTATTGTTAGTGATATCCTTAAAATGGCCGCGGTAACTGTCATAATGTTTGTTTTAAATTGGAAACTGGCCTTAATAACACTTTTAATTTTACCTATTCTTATTTACGCTACGAAAAGATTCCAAGTAGCGATTAAGGCCACCTTTCAGGAAGTTCGAAATCAGGTAGCGAACCTTAATAGTTTTGTTCAGGAACGTGTAACTGGAATGAAGATTGTTCAGTTGTTTAATCGGGAAAAAATTGAATACCAGAACTTTGTTGAAATCAATGAGAAGCATAAAAAAGCGCACATCAAAACAATTTGGTACTACTCGGTTTTCTTTCCTATTGCCGAAATTTTGTCCTCTGTTGGAATCGGTTTGATTGTTTGGTTCGGAGGAGGGCAGGCCATACAGAATTCTGGAATTACTGTCGGTATGATTATGGGATTCATTTCTTATGCCCAAATGTTGTTCAGACCTTTGAGACAAATCGCAGATAAGTTTAATCAATTACAAATGGGGATTGTTGCCGGAGAACGCGTATTTGGAGTGTTAGATACGCAAAGTTTTATTTCTAAGGAAGGATCTGTAGAGGCCAAAAATGTTCGAGGTGATATCAAATTTGAAGATGTAAAATTTAGTTATATCAGAGGCGAGGAGGTGCTGAGAGGTATTTCATTTGAAGCCAATAAAGGACAGACCATTGCGCTAGTTGGAGCTACGGGTGCTGGAAAATCGACAATTATCAGCTTGATTAACCGTTTTTATGAAATCGACAGTGGAAAGATTTCTGTTGATGGTGTTGCGATTGACGAGTACACTGTTGAAAGTTTACGAAGTCAAATAGCAATTGTTCTACAGGATGTATTCCTGTTTTCTGATACCATATTCAATAATATCACACTTAAGGACAAATCGATTTCCTTAGAGCAGGTTAAAAACGCTGCAAAACAAATCGGGATCCATGATTTTATCATGTCGTTGCCTGGAAATTACCATTACAATGTGAAGGAAAGAGGGGTGATGCTATCCTCTGGTCAGCGTCAATTAATCGCCTTTCTTAGAGCTTATGTTAGCAATCCATCCATATTAATACTCGATGAGGCTACGTCTTCTGTAGATGCATATGCTGAGCAATTGATTCAATATGCTACCGACACTATTACCAAAGGAAGAACATCAATTATCATTGCACACCGATTAGCGACCATCAAAAAGGCCGATACCATTATTGTTATGGACAAAGGTAAAATCGTAGAGAAAGGAACGCATAGCAAGTTGTTGCAAAAAGAAAATGGATACTATAGAAACTTGTATGAAAAACAGTTTCAGCTTGAAAAGGCGTCTTAAATATGTAAATCCTTTTTCAATTTCTCTAGGAGCTCATCCTTAGTGTTAAACAATACGAATTCTCCATTTTTGATGTAAGAAACTTCACCTGTTTCTTCAGATACTAAAAGACAAACGGCATCTGTTTTTTCTGATACTCCAATTGCTGCTCTATGACGCAATCCAAAACGTGCCGGAATCTTATCAGTATCAGAAATGGGCAAAACAACCCGAGTAGCAACCACATAATTATCTCGAATAATAGTGGCTCCATCATGCAAGGGAGAGTTTTTAAAGAATATACTTTCAATTAAAACGGAGTTTAATTGGGCATTCATTTCATCACCCGTATTAATCAAAAAGTCCAAGTTATTGGTGCGTTCAATTACAATAAGAGCTCCTGTTTTGGTTTTAGACATGTTATAACATGCCACTAGCAATTCATCTGTATCAACATCAGCATAAATTTCTGATTTCAAGAATTTTAATTGTTTAAAGAAGCTTTTGTTTCTTGAAAAATTGGTCGTTCCGATCATCAGTAAAAACTTTCGGATCTCTTGCTGGAATACAATAATCAGCGCTATCACTCCACCCGAAAGTAAGTAGCCTAAAATACCACTTAGCATTTCCATTTTTAATGCCTGAGTAATTTTCCAGATTAAAAAAATGAAGGCAATTCCGATGATGATGTTAATAGCAACAGTGCTTTTTAGGAGGCGGTAAATATAATAAAGTAGCAGGGCTACCAATGTGATATCCAATGCATCTAACAACGAAAAGTTAACAAAGTCGAACATATAAATTGACTGTTAGGCTAAAATACTAATAATATCTATCTGGGCAAATCTAAGGAGCTATCGAAAAAATTAGGTAGCACCAAGTTGGTTGACAAGTGTGATGGCTTCAACGGCTTCTTTTACATCAATAGGGGCGCCTTTTTCATCTAATATTGTTTCAGTTTGAATATATTCTTCAACAATTCCGCCAGGGTTGAATGTAATCAATTTTGAGATTGGTATATTTTCTCTATGCTTATGGTATAATTTTGCAAGGGTTGATATTTTCTTTTGTTTGAATAA
>JALQZD010000180.1 GCA_023258495.1 Polaribacter sp. | reverse complement strand
AAACAGGAGATGTAGGCTACTTAATTACGGGTATTAAAACCGCGAAAGAAGTAAAAGTAGGAGATACAATCACGGACGCTAAAGAACCAACCGATAGTCGAATTGAAGGATTCGAGGATGTGAAACCGATGGTGTTTGCAGGAATTTATCCTGTAGATACAGAAGACTATGAGGAGTTAAGAGCTTCGATGGAAAAACTTCAATTAAATGATGCTTCTTTGGTTTTCCAACCAGAAAGTTCAGCGGCTTTAGGATTCGGTTTCCGATGTGGATTCTTAGGAATGCTACATATGGAGATTATCCAAGAACGTTTAGAGCGTGAGTTCAATATGACGGTAATTACCACCGTACCGAACGTATCCTATCATGCATTTACCAAGAAAGAGCCAGATACTTCTATTATCGTAAATAATCCATCTGATCTACCAGATCCATCAAAATTAGATCGTGTAGAAGAGCCGTATATCAAAGCTTCGATTATTACCAAATCTGATTATGTTGGGCAGGTAATGGGATTATGTATTGAAAAACGAGGACAAATTATTAATCAAACCTATCTAACACCACAACGAGTGGAATTGATATTCGATATGCCTTTGGCAGAAATCGTTTTTGATTTTTACGATCGATTAAAAACGGTATCGAGAGGATACGCGTCTTTTGATTACAATCCGATTGGAATGCGTACTTCGAAATTAGTGCGCGTAGATATGTTATTGAACGGTCAAACCGTAGATGCGTTATCGGCTTTATTACATGCAGATAATGCCTATACGATTGGTAAGCGCATCTGTGAGAAGTTGAAAGAATTGATTCCGCGTCAGCAATTTGATATTCCAATTCAGGCAGCAATTGGAGCAAAAATTATTGCTCGTGAAACGGTGAAAGCTTTGCGTAAAGATGTGACGGCGAAGTGTTACGGTGGAGATATTTCTCGTAAGCGTAAATTACTTGAAAAGCAGAAAAAAGGTAAGAAGCGAATGCGTCAGGTAGGAAACGTTGAAATTCCGCAGCAGGCATTTATGGCAGTCTTAAAATTAAATGACTAGCATCATAATATTGAAATAAAAAAGCCGAAAGATTTTCTTTCGGCTTTTTTTATGCTTTACTCAAAACGAATAACTCATTATGATTATTCGATTATTGAATTATTAGCTTATTGAATTAGTCTCTGCTGCCCAAAACCTGGAATCCCCAGTACAATAACATGGCAAGAGACCCTAAAGCAGCAACAAGATAAGTTCTAGCTGCCCATTTTAAAGCATCTTTTGATCCTGCGAATTCTTCTTGAGAAACCATATTCTTATTTCTCAACCAGGCCAATGCCCTATTACTAGCGTCATACTCAACGGGTAGCGTTACAAAACTGAATACAGTTGCAAGGGCCATGAAAAACAATCCTGCCATCGCAATATAGAATCCGATACCGGTATTTCCAGATGCTGCTCCTAAAATCAAACCACCAATCACCAACCACTGTGAAAATCGTGAAGAAATACTCACCACAGGCACCAATTGTGACCTCATCGTTAACCAATCGTACGCTTGTGCATGTTGAACGGCATGACCAACTTCGTGAGCTGCCACAGCAGCTGCAGCTGCATTTCGTTGATTGTATACGGCTTCACTAAGGTTTACCGTTTTATCCTTCGGATTGTAATGATCGGTTAATCTTCCAGGTGTCGAAATTACTTGAACATCCGTAATTCCATGATCGGCCAACATTTTTTCGGCAATCTCGGCTCCGCTCATTCCGTTTCGTAACGAAATTTGAGAGTATTTTTTAAATTTTCTTTGCAAGGTATTGCTAACAATCCAGCTAGCA
This sequence comes from Polaribacter sp., assembly GCA_023258495.1. Classification (GTDB taxonomy): domain Bacteria; phylum Bacteroidota; class Bacteroidia; order Flavobacteriales; family Flavobacteriaceae; genus Polaribacter. The sequence goes on along the minus strand of JALQZD010000180.1, from coordinate 2,971 downwards.
AGTGCAATAACTCCGATTAAAATATAAAACATAGCTATAATTTATGATTCTTGTTTTCTAATTTGTCTCTAAATTTACAACATAAAGTATTCCATTTTATTTCGGACATGGGAAAAAATGACAAAATGACAACCAAGCCCAAAATTTTCATCTTGTACACAGGTGGAACCATTGGTATGGTTAAAGATTACAATTCCAATGTTTTGGTTCCTTTTGATTTTGATCAGATACAGGAAAGAATTCCAGAATTGAAACAATTGAATTGTATCATTGCATCTGAATCTTTCGAAACCCCAATCGATTCATCGAACATGAATGTTGATTATTTTCGGGAGATGGTTCAAATCATCGAAGACCATTATGAAGTCTTTGATGGATTTGTAATTTTGACAGGATCGGATACCATGTCGTATACGTCATCCGTAGTAAGTTTTATGATTGAAAACTTGCAAAAACCAATCATCTTCACGGGTTCTCAATTGCCTATAGGTGATTTAAGAACAGATGCTAAAGAGAATCTGATTACCGCTATTCAGATTGCTTCATCTCAGCGTAACGGAATACCTATGATTCGGGAGGTCGGATTGTATTTTGAATACAAATTATACAGGGCCAATCGAACAACGAAAATCAATGCGAACAATTTTGAGGCATTCGACTCTATGAATTATCCAATTCTTGTTGAAAGCGGGGTTCAACTCGATTTTAACTCAAAGTTTATCAATATACATTCGTACAATTCTGATCCTCCTATTTTTAGGAAAGATTTAAACACCAATATTGCCATATTAAAGCTGTTCCCTGGAATAACTGAATCAACGATTAGAGCTATCATTATGAATGAACATGTTGAGGCTGTTGTTTTGGAGTCATTTGGTTCTGGAAATGCACCTACTTCAGAATGGTTTATCAACGTGATAAAAGAGTCTATTTTGAATGGTAAAATCATTGTAAATGTGTCACAATGTATTGGTGGCGGAGTTGTTCAAGGAAAGTATGATACAAGCATTCGTTTAAAGAGAATTGGAGTTTTAAGCGCTGGCGATATGACAACTGAGGCGGCAGTTGCGAAATTGATGTATTTGTTGACCAAAAACTTATCGAAAAAAGACTTTAAAAAGTATTTTAAAAAATCCCTTAGAGGAGAAATTTCTTAGTAAAAGTTCTTTCTAAACTCAGTAATTTTTCGTTAATTGGGCGCCTGTTTCAGTAATTTTGTTTTCAACTGAACATTAACTTAGTATTATTTAATAAATGATATTAAAATTTATATCTTTAACCCGTAACTATTAAAATTAATTTATAACAAAGATGAAAAAAGTAGTAAAAGCCATTTCTTTGGCAGGATTTGTTTTTTTTGGAGCTATTCATACAGCAGTTGCACAAGAAGCTACAGTAGAAGAAGCTAAAACTTTTCACCAAATTTTAAAACAACGTTTTATTGAAGGAGATCCTTCTTTCATGGGAATTGTATTAGTGGCGTTAATCTTAGGATTGGCGATAGCAATCGAAAGAATCATCTATCTAAATATGGCAACAACCAACACCAAGAAATTAGTAGCTAATGTAGAGGATGCATTGAGCTCTGGTGGTGTTGAAGCTGCTAAAGAAGTATGTAGAAATACAAAAGGACCTGTTGCATCAATTTTTTATCAAGGATTGGATAGAGTTGATGAAGGAATTGATGAAGCTGAAAAGGCAGTGGTTTCTTATGGAGGAGTACAAATGGGTCTTTTAGAAAAGAATGTGTCTTGGTTATCTCTATTTATCGCCTTAGCACCGATGTTAGGATTCATGGGAACTGTAATTGGTATGATTGATGCATTCGATAGAATTGCAGTAGCGAACGATATTTCTCCAGCCGTTGTAGCGGGTGGTATTAAGATCGCTCTTTTAACAACGGTATTTGGTCTTATCACAGCCATTATCTTACAAATTTTCTACAATTATATTGTATCTAAAGTAGATAGTATTGTAAACAACATGGAAGATGCTTCTATTCAGTTAGTTGATCTTTTAGTGAAATATAAAAAATAACGAATTATGAAGAGTAATAAGTTATTAAACATTTCAATTGCAGTAATCTCTGTAATCGGTATCATCTTGTTTATACGAGTGGCCGCAGAGGACAAAGAAGCGTTGGGTGCTAGTGTTGATTTACAAAATTCTTTAGTAAGTCCATTGGTTTACTTCTCTACGTATCTTCTTTATGCTTCGGTGATTATCGCAATTGCCTTATCAATGATTAGCTTGGTAAGAAACCCAGATAATTTAAAGAAAACCTTGATGAGTCTTGCTGTGTTAGGTGTCATCTTTTTGATTTCATACTTTACTGCCGATTCAGCTGCAGTATTAGATACGCAAGGTGCTGTATTAAAAGGTGGAGAAGAGGGTTCTACGACTAACCAAATGGTAGGAACAGGAATATGGTATAGTGTGTTTTTAGGCGCTATTGCGAGTGTATTCTTTGTATGGGACTTAGTGAAAGGATTAGTTAAATCATAATTATGGCAAGAAGAGAAAATCCAGAAATTAATGCGGGCTCAATGGCAGACATTGCGTTCCTTCTGTTAATTTTCTTCTTAGTAACTACGACTATGAATGTGGATTCTGGTGTGTCTAAGAAGTTATCGGAAAAGCCGCCACCAAATTATGAGCCACCTATCATTAAGCAAAAGAATATCTTTGAGGTAAACATCAATCGTAAAAATGAATTGATGGTTGAAGGGGATAGAATGCAGTTAAAGGATTTAAAGGAAGCCGCTATTAAATTTATTGATAATGGTGGTGGAATTGGAAAGCCAGGTGATGATGGTACTCCAGGTACAGCCTGTGATTACTGTAAAGGTGAAAGATCAGAATCATCATCAGACCATCCTAATAAAGCTGTAATCTCTGTGCAAAGTGACCGAGGAACGGAATATGGAACTTATATTGCGGTTCAAAACGAGTTATTGAAAGCCTATAGAGA
>JALQZD010000161.1 GCA_023258495.1 Polaribacter sp. | reverse complement strand
CTTGCTCCTGCCCCTACCTTGCCTGGCTTGTCCTTGCATGAGTTGCGTGATATCTGTACTTCATATCCCCCCTCGGATGCTGGACTTGATATGTGGAGCCCAGCTGATTTCGGCCTACTACCTGACACTGCGCTTTCTTGGATCATAGGCTTTTCCGCACATCGCATAGTTTCCTGCACCATAGGAATTTCCGATGACAATAGTGAATTTTGGAACTACAGAGTTACTCACGGCATTTACCATTTTTGCTCCGTCTTTAATAATTCCAGAATGTTCAGATTTAGAGCCCACCATAAATCCGGTCACGTCTTGTAAAAAAACTAACGGGATTTTCTTCTGATTACAATTGGCAATAAAACGTGTAGCCTTATCTGCAGAATCATTGTATATCACACCTCCAAATTGCATTTCGGAAGGCTTTGTTTTTGACCCTTTAGTTTTAACAAGTTTTCTTTGGTTGGCGATAATTCCGACAGACCATCCATCAATTCTGGCATATCCTGTTAAAATCGTCTGTCCATATCCTTCTTTGTATTGCTCGAACGAAGAATCGTCTACCAAACGCTCAATAATCTCAAGCATATCGTATTGCTCATGACGAGCTTTTGGTAAGATTCCGAATATTTCCTCTTCATTTTTCTTTGGTACTGAAGGCTCCGCTCGATTAAATCCGGCTTTGTCAAAATCACCAATTTTATCGACAATGTTTCGGATTTTATGCAATGCGTCTTTATCGTCTTTGGCTTTATAATCGGTAACCCCTGAAATTTCACAATGTGTTGAAGCTCCACCTAAGGTTTCATTATCGATGTTCTCTCCAATCGCGGCTTTCACAAGATAGCTCCCAGCTAAAAATATACTGCCTGTTTTTTCAACAATTAAGGCTTCGTCGCTCATAATTGGAAGATAAGCTCCTCCGGCCACACAACTTCCCATTACAGCAGCAATCTGGGTGATTCCCATACTGCTCATGATGGCGTTGTTTCTAAAGATTCTTCCGAAATGTTCTTTGTCTGGAAAAATTTCATCCTGCATTGGTAGATACACCCCTGCAGAATCGACTAAGTAAATAATTGGAAGTTTATTTTCTATGGCTATTTCTTGTGCTCGTAAATTCTTTTTTCCTGTAATCGGGAACCAAGCACCAGCTTTCACTGTTGCATCATTCGCAACGACGATACATAATTTCTTTGAGACATAACCCATTTTAACTACCACTCCACCTGATGGACATCCTCCATGCTCTGGATACATATCCTCTCCTGCAAAAGCCCCAATTTCGATCGATTTTGAATTTTTATCAAATAAAAAATCGATTCGTTCTCTGGCAGTGAGTTTGCCTTTTTCGTGATGATTATCTATTCGTTTTTTACCTCCTCCAAGTTTGACTTTTCCGAGTCTTCTTCTTAATTCGGATGCTAATAATTTATTGTGATCTTCGTTTTTATTGAAGCTTAAATCCATAGATAAATTCTTTCAAGATTTGAGATGCTAAATTACGAAATTATGAGAAGCTGTTTATGATTTTTGTAACAGTATTTTCATTGTGACCCTGTCGCTGAGCTATCTAGACCTTCAAATAATTTTCCGAATGTTCATTACAATTCGAGAAAACTAAAAAAGTAGTAAAGGTTAAGAAAATTGCCATTGCAAGTTCATTTTAAAGGTTAAACCAAGATGATTTCCGCTGTGAGTAATTCGGGGGTATTTTTTATGTATTCCGATGCAATATTCAATTTTGAATGGATATCTTCGCACCACTATACAGCTACGAAATTATGAGTGGTAAACCGATAAAAAATGTAGTACGCGAGGTAATAACCGATTTCTGGGGGACCTTAAGTCGCTTGACCTTCGATTACACTTTTGCAAATAATGCTCAAAAAAGACTTACTCATGAAGTCTACGGAAGAGCAGATGGCGTAGCTTTACTACTTTATAATCGTTTCACACGACAAATTATACTTACCAAACAATTCCGAGCTCCAGTTTGGGTGGCGGGTCAAAACCATGGTTTTTTAATTGAGGTCTGCGGCGGAGCTATGGATCCAAATGAAAACCCGAAAGACACAGCTCTTCGAGAAGCATTTGAAGAGGTGGGATGCAAGCCGAACTCTATTCATAAAGTGGCGACAACATTTTTATCACCTGGATTGCTACACGAAAAAATCCATTTATTTATTGGGGAGTACACCTCCGATGAACTAACCAAAAATAGTGGAGGTTTGCATGAAGAAGGTGAAGAAATTGAAATCCTAGAACTTTCCTATGATGAAGCGAAAGAGTTGTTGAAGTCAGATGAGGTGGTCGACGCACGAACAATGCTTTTGATTCAATACATGATTATCAATAATCTTATGGATTAAATGATATACTCTTTCTTAACGAATTATTTATATATCTCCATAGAAATATTTTCCTTGGAAAATAAAATATTTTATTGTATTTTTGTCCCTGAATTTAAACATGAAAGAATGAAAAGAGTGTTAGCGTTTGCTGGAAGCACAAGTTCGACATCAATCAATAAGCAATTGGCGCAATTTGCAGCCGAAAATGTGAATAATGTTGAATTTGATGTGATTGATTTACGTGAATTTGAAATGCCAATTTATAGCTCTGATGAAGAGAAAAATGGGGTTCCGGAGAATGCCGTGGCATTTTCAAATGTATTGGATAATTATGATGGATATATTCTATCTCTTGCCGAGCACAATGGATCTTATGCGGCTGGATTTAAAAACATATTCGATTGGAGTACAAGGATAGAAAAGAAAGTGTTTCGAAATAAACCATTGTTATTGATGGCGACTTCTCCTGGTGGAAGAGGAGGTCAGAATGTATTGAACGGTGCAGTAGGATATTTTCCATTCATGGGTGCTGGAGCTATTTCAAGTTTTTCTCTCCCTAATTTTTATGATAATTTCAAGGATGGGAAAATTATTAATGAGGATTTATTAAAACAACTTCAAATCGCAGTTTCCGAATTTCAATCGGCAGTGAATCAATAACTATGGGAGATATTTCAAAAGACATAAAGTCTACGTTTAAAAGCAATCGGCTTAAGGCCTTTATCAATTTAAAATATACTGCGAATTGGTTGAGCAGTATGGAAAATGAGTATTTCAAACCATTCGGAATTTCTCCGCAGCAATACAATATTCTTCGGATTTTAAGAGGTGCTGGCCAGAAAATGAAAGTTCAGATTGTAAAAGAGCGCATGGTTGAACGTGCGCCAAATGCCACCCGTTTGATGGATAAATTATGTGAGAAAGATCTCATCAGCAGAAAACGTTGTGAAGAAGATAGAAGAGTGGTTTATGTAGAAATTACCAAGGATGGATTACAATTGTTAACTGATATCGATAATGCTCCCGAAAGGTTGAACTTGGTAGATAATTTGTCTGATGAAGAGGCGGTTCAATTGAGTAACTTGTTAGATAAAATCAGATAAAAAATTTAATTAAATATTTTCCTTGGAACATAAGTGAAGAGATGATGAATGTAAAATCAATACAAAAAGTAAGTAATAGCCCAATGGTGAGTATGGGACCGATTCGTTTGCGTCAACCGATTCCAAATGTTGGAATTGAAAATGTGGATCCATTTTTACTATTGCATCACTACGGACCATACGCCATTAGTGCATTTAACAATCCGTTCGACCTAGGACCACATCCGCATCGAGGATTTGAACCGATTACCTTGTTATTTAAAGGTGAGCAGTTTCATAGGGATTCGTTAGGAAATGAAATGGTAGTAAAAGCAGGTGATGTGCAATGGACTACTGCCGGTAGAGGTATTGTGCATGCAGAGGCACCAACCAAAGAATTTGTAGAACGGAGCGGTGATTTGGAAGGGATTCAGTTATGGTTGAATTTACCTGCAGCAAAAAAGATGATGACGCCCAATTATCAGCACATTAAGAGTGAAGACATGCCGATTTTTACCAATACGGATGCATCCATAGAAGTAAAAATTGTGGCGGGAAAACAAGGTGATTTGAACGGGGCTGCCGAAACGCAAACGGATATTAATATTTATATGATTCAGGCAAAAGGTGAAGGTTCAATTTTGCTTTCGGTTCCAGAAAATCACAACGGGGCACTTTATTTGTTAGAAGGTGAAGTACTCGTGAATGGGGAAGAGGAATTGCGATTTAACGAAAATCAAATTTCCCTTTTCGGACAAGGTGGATCAGAAATCACTTTTGAAGCGAAAAAAGAAAGTAATTTGATTTTTATTTCTGGTGAGCCATTTAATGAGCCTATCGCTCAGTATGGGCCATATGTAATGAATACAGAAACAGAAATCTTAGAAGCTATGCGAGATTATCAAATGGGTAAAATGGGATACTTATACTAGTAAAAAAACATAACAACATGAAATCAATAATTCACAGAGCAAATACGAGAGGTCATGCGAATCATGGATGGCTAGATTCCTATCATTCATTTAGTTTTGCTGGATATTACGATCCGCAACGAATGAACTTCGGAATGTTACGCGTATTAAACGACGATGTGGTAAAACCAGGAATGGGCTTTGGAACCCATCCACACCGAGATATGGAAATCATTTCGATTCCGTTGAAAGGCGCATTATCACATAAAGATAGTATGGGGAATAAACGTTCGATTGAAGTTGGAGAAGTACAGGCAATGAGTGCAGGAACCGGAATTACGCATTCTGAATTTAACGATAGTCATACCGATGACGTCAACTTTTTACAACTTTGGATTATCCCGGAAGCACAAGGTGTTGAGCCTCGCTATTTTCAGAAAGAATTTGATGAATCAGGAAGAAATAATCAATTTCAAACCTTAGTGTCTCCGTTGAAAAATCCAGTAGATGGATCTTTGCTTATCAATCAACATGCAAGTATCAAAATGGTTGATTTAGAAGAAGGGAAAGAATTGAACTACGATTATAATTCTGGTTCTGGAGTGTATTATTTTCTGATTGACGGTGGAGTGACCGTCGATGGTGAAACACTGAATAAAAGAGACGCCATTGGTATCTGGGATACTTCTCAAAGTAAAATTAAAGCAACTAAACTTTCAAAATTATTGGCAATTGATGTGCCAATGAATTAGATGTTACCATTCAATAGTAAAGACCAAAGTTGAAAAACTTTGGCTTTTTTTGTTTGGAAAACTTTGGTTATCTTGCAATTACTATGCGTGCATAGTAAATGTAATGCAATACTTATGAAATATCCACATATTTTTGAGCCCTTAGATTTGGGTTTTGTAACCGTTAAAAATAGAATACTGATGGGTTCTATGCACACTGGTTTGGAAGAAGAAAAAGACGGTTATCATAAGATGGGTGTCTATTTGGCAGAGCGTGCTAGAGGAGGAGTTGGATTAATAGTGACAGGTGGAATTGCTCCGAATATTCAAGGTTGGACTGGTCCATTTTCTGCTCGTCTGAGTTCGAATAAACAGGTTAAAAATCACAAGATTGTTACGAAGGCTGTTCATGATGAAGGCGGATTGATTTGTATGCAGATTCTGCATTCGGGTCGATATGGATATCATCCATTTAATGTGGGTCCGTCGAAGAAAAAAGCACCCATTAATCCTTTTAAACCATTCAAGTTGAAGTCGTCAGGGATTAAACGAACAATCAAGGATTTCGTCAACTGTGCACAACTGGCAAAAAAATCTGGATATGATGGTGTTGAAATTATGGGTTCTGAAGGCTATTTGATCAATCAATTTATCGCTAAGCGCACTAACGATCGTATCGATCAATACGGAGGAGATTATGAAAATAGAATGCGTTTACCCGTCGAGATTATCTCAAAAATCAGAGAGGCCGTAGGTGAGAATTTCATTATCATTTACAGACTCTCCATGTTGGATTTGGTTGAGGGTGGAAGTTCCTGGGAAGAAATTGTAACCTTGGGTAAAGCCATTGAAAATGCTGGTGCAACAATAATCAATACAGGAATCGGATGGCATGAGTCGAGAATTCCGACCATTGCTACCTCTGTGCCCAGAGCTGCATTTACCTGGGTGACAAAAAAAATGAAGGAAGAAGTTTCCATTCCGTTGATCACATCCAATAGAATCAATATGCCTTCCACTGCAGAAAAAGTGTTGGCTGAGGGTGATGCAGATATGATTTCAATGGCACGTCCATTTTTGGCAGATGCCGAGTGGGTGAAGAAAGCAAAAGAAGAAAAGGAAGACGAAATAAATACCTGTATCGCTTGTAATCAGGCATGTTTAGATCATGCGTTTGAGCAAAAGGTAGCCAGTTGTTTGGTGAATCCGAGAGCTTGTCATGAAACGGAATTGAATTACAATCCGACGACAACTAAGAAAAAAGTAGCCGTTGTTGGAGCAGGGCCCGCCGGATTATCAGCAGCAACTATTGCAGCTCAGAGGGGACATGAGGTAACACTTTATGATGCTGATAAAGAAATTGGAGGTCAATTCAATATGGCAAAACAAATTCCGGGTAAAGAGGAATTTCATGAGACCATTCGTTATTTCAATAAACAAATAGAACTTCACGGTGTTCAGGTCAAACTGAATACATTCGTGGATGAAAAACTACTGAACGAAGGCAATTTTGATGAAATCATTATTGCTACCGGTATTGAACCGCGAGTGCCAAAGATTGACGGAATTAATCATCCGAAAGCATTGAGTTATATCGATGTTTTAAAAAATAAAAAATCTGTAGGGCAAAAGGTTGCCGTGATTGGAGCCGGTGGAATCGGATTCGATGTTTCTGAGTTTTTATTGCATGAAGGAAGTTCTTCCACCTTGAATTTGGATGAGTGGCTTGATGAATGGGGGATTGATAAATCACTAGAAGCACGAAGCGGTATTGAAGGAGTAAAACCAATCCTTCCAAAAGCTAAAAGACAAATTACGATGTTCAAAAGGAGTAAGGGTAAATTCGGAGGAAACCTTGGAAAAACTACTGGTTGGATTCATCGTGCAAACTTGAAAAAAATGGGTGTGAAGTTTATAGGAGAAGCGTCATATTCAAAAATTGATGATGCAGGACTTCATTATGAAGTAAATGGGGAATCTCATGTTTTAGAGGTTGACAATGTCGTAGTCTGTGCAGGTCAAACACCGTTAAAAACCCTTTATAATGCGATAAAAGATTCCAGCCATAATGTGCATGTAATAGGCGGTGCAGACTTTGCTGCAGAGCTCGATGCAAAAAGAGCTATTGAACAAGGTGCAAAATTGGCATCAATATTGTAATTTTAAGTCCAAATTAGAAGTCATGAAAAGAGCAATAACTATTTTATTTTTTATTTCCTTTTTTGTTGGAAATGCACAAAATCAGCAACCAAAAATGCTGGAGTACAAGGCAAAAAATATTGTTGGAATCTTCTATTATAACCTGGAAGAAGTTGCAAGTAAAATAAAGGTTAAGAAGGATGATACAAAAAATAAGGTTGCCAAAGAACTTCGTGATTATAACAACAAAGTGAAGGACATCGAGTTTCTAAATTCTGTGAAATTGACAGAAGTAGAAACAGTAGTCAATAACCTCGGGCC
>JALQZD010000097.1 GCA_023258495.1 Polaribacter sp. | reverse complement strand
CTATCTACATCCTCCTCATTCTTCAGGAAGTTTAGCGAATATGGCGTTGAGATTTTTTCCAGAGCGTTTCAAAGCCTTGGTTTTAAAAAAGTAAATAGCAGAGCCTATTCCCATCACAATCAGCCAAACAGGTGTTGAACGGAAATACCAGGCTTCTACATCAGCATTTAGATCTTTTAAGGTATGAACGGTTAAAAAAACGATCAACAGCAAAACACCTCCGTATCCAATTAATCGTTGTTTGGAAACTGATTTCACCATTTTGATATCATTGGCAAGTTTCGGATTTACCTTGGTGATGGTGATCAAGGTGAAACACATCAATAAGAAATTCACCATCATGGATGTTACCATAATATCAATCCCCAAGAAAAAATCTCCAGCGAAATGACTACCTAAAACTCCTATGGATGCTATGATCCCACTTAAATATAGCGCTCTGTGTGGTGTTTGATATTTCGGATGTGTCACTGCAATCTTTTTCGGAAAAATACCGTCATCGGCCCAGGCAAATACCAAACGTGAAACCGAAAGTAACATGGCTGGTAAATCATTGATTAATGCAATAGCAGCACCAAATAAAATGGCTACCGATAATCCGACAGGCAATAACGGACTTATTAATCCGGGTGCCGTAATGTCTTTCGTTACCGCCTGATCTGCAACATATCCCCAAGGAACTGCATGATACATGGCAATGGTAAATAGAAAGTAGAAACTTCCTACAATAATAATCGCTAATAAAATTGCTTTGGGTAAGTTTTTATTGGGTTTTCTGGCCTCCCCACCTGCTTGTGCAATAGCATCAAAACCAATGAATGAAGAAAACAATATGGCTGCTGCTGATAAAAATACTAGTGGGTCAAAATTACCATTATTTTCGTCTAGAAAAGCAGCACTTTCGGGTACGACAGCGATATAATCATTTTGATCAAAAAGGAACCCGGAGACAATCACAATCACACCCAATCCAAACATAATGAACATCAAGGGTACAACTGTTCTTTCATAGAACTTACCACCTTTAATGTTGATGTAAATAAAGAGCCAAATCAGTCCTAAAGCAATTCCAATGCGAACCGAAGCTACTTCCATCAAATCGGCTGCTTGAGTCCAATCGAGACCTACAAAAACATCTCGTATAAATGGAACTATAATATAAGCGATAACTCCAATGACAATCGACAAACCAAACCATTGTGAAAAACTCGCTATAAAGCCTAAATAGGGATTCAAACCTCTACTCGCATAAATGTAACTTCCTCCTGCTCTTGGCATTGCAGAAGCCAATGAAGCATACGCGAACGCGGCAAGTAAAGCAGGTAGCATGGCGAATAAAAACGCCAGTAATACATTAGGACCGATTCCCGGCACACTTCGATGGATCATGAAAGGAACCACATTAATGGATGCCCCTAGCATGGAACAAATTCCGGTCGCTGTTAGAGATAGCAAGCCTATTTTTCTGGAAAGACGATTGGTTGAATCAGACAAATGTTAGTGTTTCATATTCGTTGTTGTGAAGATAAACATAAATAACAAAAAACGAATTCCTATTCGTATTTCAATCCAGACTCCACGTCAAATAAAAGCTTATTGGAGCGTTACCAATAGTTTGATTCATATTTATACTTCCTTGCGTAATACCTCCAAGGGAGAGGAATTTAACACGGTTCGAATATTAAATAAACCTACCAACATTACAAAGAGAGTAATGAGCGGTAGTAAAACCAGGAACGGTATTGCAGATGGAACAAATGGTTCTTTAAACAATAAAGTAGCCAATAATTGACTACTTACAAGAGATAATATAATTCCGGTTAAGCTTCCCAATAGCCCTAAAAATAAATATTCGTAAGCCGATATTTGTAAAATTTGATTTCCATTCGCTCCAATGGTTCGCAAAAGGACACTTTCTTTAATCCGTTGATACTTACTATTGCGAACAGATCCTACAAGGACAATTAATCCGGTAAGAATACTGAAAAAGGCCATGAAATTGATAATCCAGGTAATTTTACCTAAAATATCTTCAATAATAGTGAACACCTGCCTCAAGTCTAAAATAGTCACATTTGGAAAGTCTTTTACCAATTCACGTTGCAATCCTGCAGAAGCCTCCTCGGTCGGAACATAAGTAGAAACCACGTTAAACTTGGGTGCATTTTCCAAAACTCCAGATGGAAATAAAACCAGAAAATTGACTTGCATACTCCCCCAGTCTACTTTTCGAATACTTCCGACGATTGTTTCTAGAATTAATCCTTGAACATTAAAGGCTATCGCATCTCCAATGTCTAATTTGGAATCTCGAGCAAATCCTTCAGAAATGGAGATTTCAATGGGCTGCCCCGGTTTCATTTTACCTTTCCACTCACCTGATACGATTTCTTCTGTTTCTGCCAAATAATCTCGATACGAAACTCTAAACTCCCGATTGACAATCCAACGACGAATCATTCGAGTTGTATCGGTTCGGATATCATTCGCCAATCTTCCTTTGATACTGTGTACTCGCATGGTAACAATCGGAATGTTATCAATCACATCTAGATTCTTTGTTTTAAAGCTATTTAGCAAATCTTTTTCTTGTCTACTTTGCACATCCATTAAAATGATATTCGCATCTGAACTGCGATTTTCTAATGATGTTTTTCCCAGCAAGATATCCTTAGTAAAGTATAAGGTGCTAATCAAAAAGCTTCCTAATCCAATGGATAATACCAACACCATAGTCTGGTTGTTTGGTCGAAATAAATTCAGTAAGCTTTGACGTTTTGTAAAACTCCAATTCGTTGGAAAAAACACTCTTACCAATCGCATGACCAACCAGGAAACTCCCGCTAATAAAGCAAATGTAAATACAATACCAATAGTGAAGAATAATCCATTGATGCCATCCTTTAGCATCCAAACGGCAAACAAATAAACCGATAATAGGATAATGGTGAAAATGGTAAAACGAGCCCTTCTTGGTTTCTCAATATTCTCTTCAGAATCTCTTAGTACAGCCAAAGGAGATACATACCAAGTTCCTAATAAGGGAAGTAAGGCAAATAAAATAGACATGATTGCCCCCAAAGAAATTCCGATCAATATGGGCTGAAATGAAATACTGATTTCCACTTCGAACGGAAGAAAATCCCGTAAGATGTATGGAAAGGAATATTGAAGTGTAATTCCTAAAAGTGATCCAATAACTCCGCCCAAAATTCCTATTCCGAGGATTTGAAACAAATAAATGAGAAATGATTGTCTTCTGGTTACACCCAAACATTTTAAAACCGCAACGTTCTTTAATTTCTCTTTGATATAAATATGAACAGAACTGGCTATACCAATACACCCGAGCAATAAGGCAATAAATGCCACTAGATTTAGAAAACGACCTACGTTTTCGTAACTTCTTCCCAAGTTTTGACTTGTACTCGTATGTGTATCCAAATCGGCGTTTTGCCCATCTAAAATAGGATCGATCTTTTCATCTAATAATTCTAAATCAGTTTCTGGTGATTTAAAAAAATACTGATATTCCTTGCGGCTTCCCAATTGCAATAATTCGGTTTGTTCCAAATAATTAAATGGAATCAACACCGTTGGTGCTACCGATGATGAAATTGCCGTACTTCCTGGAATGGATTTTAATTTTCCTAAAATTGGAAATTTGACCTTTCCGAGTTTTATACTGTCACCAACTTCGATTTCAAACTGTAGCAAAAGTGTGGCATCTACCAATGCACCTCCCCTCTGCTGATATTTGTTTCCGGCATCCGCAGGATCGGTTGATAATGATCCGTATAAGGGAAAGGCGCCATCTATCGCACGAACACGAACCAATTTGGTATTTCCATTTTTCGGAAAAGCAGCCATGGATACAAAATTGACTTCGGAGGCATCTGGTTGCAAAGAATCAATAATTGCCATGACTTTCTCATTCGGCTTATTGCGACTATCAATGATAAAATCGGCACCCATTAAGGCCTTGGACTGCCTCTGAATATTGTCTTTTAGATTTTCACTAAATAACTGAATCGAAACCACTGCAGCGATACCTAGAATGATGGACGCCATGAACAGAAATAACCTAGAAATACTAGCCTTTCCATCACGCCAAGCCATAGTAAGCAACCAATTCCAAGAAGTAGCATTCGAATTCAGACTCATTAGGCGTATACCGTTTTTTCGTTAGCAACAATTTTACCACCCTTTAGTCTAAGAATTTGCTGAGTTCGATTGGCTAATTCTAAATCATGAGTAATAATAACAAGTGTTGTTCCTGCTTGTTTATTTAAGTCAAATAATAACTGAATCACATTCTCACCGGTTGCTTCATCCAAATTACCTGTAGGTTCATCGGCAAATAAAATAGACGGATTGTTAGAAAATGCACGTGCAATAGCTACTCTTTGTTGCTCCCCTCCAGAAAGTTGAGTCGGATAATGATGCATTCGATCTTTAAGACCAACTTTTTCTAAAAGCTCCTCTCCTATTGATTTTGCATTTGAATTTCCTTGCAATTCCAACGGAACGATCACATTTTCTAAAGCAGTTAATGTTGGAAGTAGTTGAAAATTTTGAAATATGAATCCGACCTCCTTATTTCTTAATCTGGCTCTATCGTCTTCACTTAACGATTGTAAATCTTCGCCACATAATTCTACTTTACCACTCGTCGGTTCATCAAGACCTGCACATAAACCCAATAAGGTTGTTTTTCCACTTCCAGAAGGGCCGACAATTGAAAAGATGGTGCCTTTTTCAATATCAAAGTTGATATCACTAATAACTGTTAAGCTTCTTGACCCCGAAGTATAGGTCTTCTTTAAATTACTAATCTTTAATATCTTTGACAT
>JALQZD010000063.1 GCA_023258495.1 Polaribacter sp. | reverse complement strand
CGGCTTTCACGTTTTTTCGGGTGTTGCGATTAATGTGATTATTTTCTTCAATGTTCTTGTGGGTACCTACGATAGAAGAGGCCACTACGAAATGGTTGAGAAAGTTGGGTTGTATTGGCACTTTGTAGACCTTGTTTGGGTATTTGTATTCACATTCTTTTATCTGGTATAATTATGGCACACGAGCACAAACTATCAATTTTTAGAGGGTTAGTAACCTTCAAGAATAACCAGCAAAAGATTTGGGGAGTTCTTTTATTCCTTTCTATCGTAACAGCGATTGAGGTTGGATTGGGTATTACAAAGCCTGAAATTTTAATGAACACGTCATTCCCTGGAATGAAGCCTCTTAACTGGATTTTCATCATTCTTACACTAGTTAAGGCTTACTATATTGCTTGGGACTTTATGCACCTTCGTGACGAAAAGGCGTCGTTAAGACGAGTAGTGGTGTGGACACCGGTTTTCCTTATATCTTACCTAGTTACTTTACTTCTTTTTGAAGCGACTTATGTCTATGAAATCTTTAATACAACATTCATGACTTGGAATTTCTAAGAGGTCTATAAATAATATACTTGAGGCGATTACCGATTAGGTGATCGCCTTTTTTTATTTTTGTACTTCAGTTCATCTGCTATGAAAAAACCACTGGTATTAGGTATCCTATTTATTCTACCCCTCGTGATCTATCTTTTCTTCGCCTCAGGGGTGAACCGTTTTGGTCGTTTACCTGTGTTGACAGATAGCTTTGCATCAGAAACGGTCTTGTTGACCTCTGAAAAGGAGGCAATGGATTTATTTCAGAACAAGATCACTGTACTTTCTTTTCTAGGAGAAGAGGTTGAGCTAATGAAAGGCTACCTATTTAATTTCAACCAGAAAATTTATAAACGATTTTACGAGTTTAATGACTTTCAAACCCTGCTAGTCGCCTACCCTAATCAGAAAGTTGCTGTCGAACAATTGTTGCTAGAGTTAGGCCAAATTACAGACACTAGTCGCTATAAGGTTCTTTATCTTGATGAATCTGATTCGGTAAAATTGTTTGATGCTTTAAAGAGCAAAGGAGAACTAAACTCTGGGAGTTCTCCACTGGTTTATATTATTGATAAGAATGGTTCGCTGAGAGGAAGAACGGATGATGAGGATGAAGGAATTCTTTACGGTTATGATATCAGATCGGTAGCTGTATTAAACAACAAGATGGAAGATGATGTGAAGGTTTTACTCGCAGAATACCGACTAGCTTTAAAAAAGAATTATGCCGACCGCAAGTAAATCGAATAAGAAGACCACCTATTTATGGGTGTCAATTATTGTTTTCATCTTTGGAATAGTTACCATTCCTAGCCTAGTGTCTCGCATAAAAAATGGAACAATCGTTGATAACAATCGATTGACTTTAACCCCTGAAGTATTGTACGGATCTTCGGAAGAATCTCTTGTTTATTTAATTGGGCCAGAAGGTGCCCGTCAAATTCCGGATTTTAGTTTTACAGATCAAAATGGAAATATCTTGTCTCCTGATGATCTAAAGGGAAAAGTTGTTATTCTTGACTTTTTTTTCACGACCTGTCCAACCATTTGCCCGATTATGTCTCAGAACATGGCAGAGTTAGCCGATGAGTTTAAAGATGATGAGGTTGCTTTTGTATCAATTAGTATTAATCCATTCTATGATACTCCTGAGCGCTTATTGAATTATCAGAAGAAGTATTTGGCTGATTCCCATTCATGGTTTTTGTTAACAGGAGAGCGCGAAGAAATCTATACGCTCGCTGAAAAGGGATTCTTCATGATTGCCCA
>JALQZD010000044.1 GCA_023258495.1 Polaribacter sp. | reverse complement strand
GCATCAATTTCTGTATTTGAAATAAGGATTCCACCAAAAGCTGATACTGGATCACCAGCTAAAGCATCCACATAGGCTTGTGCAATGGTTTCTCTTTGTGCGAATCCACAGGCATTATTATGTTTTAAAATCGCAAAAGTTGGCGTCTCTCCTTTGAATTCTTCCATCAGGTTTACGGCTGCATCAACATCTAATAAGTTATTGTAGCTTAATTCTTTTCCGTGAAGTTTATCAAACATTGCGTCTAAGTCTCCGAAGAAAAATCCTTTCTGATGTGGGTTCTCTCCGTATCTCAGCGTTTTTGCCTGTAATTCACTTGCTTTATAAACAACTTCATCTTCGTTAAAGTAGTTGAAAATAGCTGTATCGTAGTGCGATGAAATATTAAATGATTTTGCAGCGAACTTTTTACGTTGTGATAAGGTAGTTTCTCCGTTTCCGTCTGTTAAAATTGATAAGAACTCATCATACTGATCCATAGATGAAACGATAAACGTGTCTTTAAAGTTTTTGGCTGCTGCACGTATTAATGAAATTCCACCAATATCAATTTTTTCGACAATATCTTGCTCGGAAGCACCAGAAGCAACTGTTTTTTCGAACGGATACAAATCAACAATCACCAAATCAATCTGCGGAATGTCATATTCTTTTAATTCGGCTACATCTCCTTCATGATCTTGTCTGTTTAAGATACCTCCAAAAACTTTAGGATGTAAGGTTTTTACACGTCCACCCAAAATAGACGGATACGAAGTAACATCTTCTACAGCGATGACATCAATTCCTTGTTCTCTAATGAATTTTTCTGTTCCTCCTGTAGAATAAATCCGAACTCCAAGTTCATTTAATTTTTGAACAATTGGTCCTAAACCATCCTTGTGAAATACAGAAATAAGTGCAGATTTGATTGTTTTTATGTTGCTCATTTGTAGTAAATTAATAAGCAAACAAAACTACTTAAACCTAGAAAATTTCACAATTAAAATTCCTAACAAAAAAGAGCGTTATTAACAATTTTAGAGAATTGTAGCTACTTTGTCACAAACGTACTCTAATAATTGTTCATCTTCTGGAGTAAACGGACTAACCGCGTGGGAATCAATATCAATTTGACCTATATTCTGATCATTGACAAAAATCGGAATTACAATTTCTGATTTTACTTTCCATCCGCAGGAAATATAATTATCCTGCTCCGAAACATCCTGAACAACAAAATTTTCATTGCTCACAGCCACCTGTCCGCAAATACCTTTTCCAAATGGGATAATGGTATGTTCTGTTGGTTCACCGGTAAATTCAGCAAGTTTTAATTCTTCTTTTTCTCCATTTCTGAAATAAAACCCTACCCAGTCGTAATATGAAATTTGATTTTCTAAATAATCACAAATTCCCTGAAGTGTATCTGAGGTATTTTGAGTGTTGGTAAAGATCTGATCAATACCAGCTTTAAGTTGTGCTAAATTCATGCTGCAAAAATAAATCAAAAAGCTCAATTTTCATTTAACAAAATATTTGATAAACATATTGTAAATTTGTACCTGAAATGAAAGTACTAAAAAAAATTACGTCATTTAGTTTAGCACTCTTAGTGTTAGCATCTACTCTGAGTTTTACGGTAGATCAGCATTATTGTGGCGATTTTTTGGTAGACATTTCATTTACGGGTGACGCCGATGGTTGTGGAATGAATATGGCCAAGACAACCATGAACAATTGTTGTTCTGACGAAGAAATTTCTTTTGAAGGTCAAGATGATTTACAGTATCACGCACCAGAAGCAAAAACTTTTGCTTCCCAGACTTTATTTATTCCCAAAATCGAAAACTGGACACTTAGTTTAACTCAGGTTGAGCGAAAGCCATTTCGAATTAAAGAATTTCCACCACCAGATATTCCTAGGAACTACCAATCCGAATACCAAGTATACATCATTTGATTTTTAAAACCAGCTTAATACGACTTCGGTCGCACGTTAACTAGTTTTAAATGAAATACAAATGAAAAAATTTATACTATACATTACATTAATTTTTAGTTGTTCTATCTCCTGTCAAGAAACCTTGAAGGGTATGATCATGGACAATAGCAATCCCAAAGATAAATTGGGGATTGAAGGAGTAACCGTATTTTGGCTGAACACCAGCATCGCATCGGTTACGAATGAAAAAGGATGGTTTGAAATTCCTTACAAACCTACCTACAAGAAGCTTGTGATTAGTTATTTGGGTTACAAAACAGATACCTTAACAATTACAAGCCCTAAAATTTTTCATCATTTTTTAACTCCAGAATCGGAGTTAGATGAAATAAAAATCAATGCGAAAAAAAGTAGTTCTTTTAGAAATTCCCTGACAACAGCAAATGTTTTCACCGTGAATAGTGAAGAGTTACTAAAAGCGGCTTGTTGTAATTTGGCCGAAAGCTTTGAAACAAATCCATCAATTGATGTTAATTTCTCTGATGCTCTGACTGGAACACGACAGATTCAAATGTTAGGGCTTAAAAGTCCTTACTTATTAATTACGCAAGAAAATATTCCATCTATTCGAGGGGCCTCTCAAGTTTTCGGATTGACTTTTACACCTGGTACTTGGGTTGAAAGTATCCAGATTTCCAAGGGTGCAGGAACTGTTGTCAATGGCTACGAAAGTATTTCGGGACAAATAAATACCGAATTAGTAAAACCATTCAGTGATTCTCCATTCTTCGTAAATGCTTATGGTAGCGTTAACGGTCGGTTAGAATTCAATACCCACATCAATAAAAAGGTAAATGATAAATGGTCTACGGGTCTATATGTTCATGGAAACTACCGCGGGGAACGATTTGATAAAAACGGAGATAACTTTTTAGATATGCCTTTGGCAAATCAAATCAATGTTATGAATCGATGGCAATATACAAATCAAGAAAAAGGTTGGGTAAGTTTTATCAACCTTAGGTATTTGAGCGATAATAAACAGACTGGCCAGATTGATTTTGATAAAAGTATCGATAGGGGAACCACCAACGCTTGGGGAAGTGAGATTAAAACCAACCGTTTTGATTTTTCTGCTAAAGTCGGTTATGTTTTTCCAGAATTACCATTCCAAAGTTTTGGATTTCAAATGGCATACAGTAATCATGAGCAAGATTCATATTTTGGTTTAAGGGATTATGAAATTGAGCATCAGAGTGTTTACAGTAATTTTATTTTTAATTCGATCATAGGGGATACACGTCATAAGTTTAAGACTGGGTTAAGTTTTACTCATGATAACTATAATGAATTAGTGCTTACAGGAAATTTTAATCGAATTGAGAATTCTGTAGGTACATTTTTCGAATATGCTTATGATAATCTTGAAAACCTAAGTTTTACAGCAGGGATTCGATTAGACCATCACAATCTACTTGGAACTTTTGTAACGCCGCGATTACATTTGAGGTATGTTCCTTGGGAAGGAGCCACATTAAGAGGTTCGGTTGGACGAGGAATTCGAAGTGCAAATATTTTTGCTGAAAATCAGCAATTGTTTGCAAGTTCTAGAGCGATAAATATTGCAAACACGAATGGAGCGATTTATGGTTTAAATCCGGAAATCGCTTGGAATTACGGTGTATCGTACCTTCAAAAATTTAATTTATTTGGAAATAAAGCCGATGTAACTTTTGATTTCTACAGAACGGATTTTGAAAATCAAGTTGTTGTAGATTGGGAAAATTCTCAGCAAATTTCTTTTTATAACCTTAATGGTAAGAGTATTGCCGATAGTTTTCAAGTAGAGTTAAATTACAATTTATCGAAAGGATTAGATTTTAGAACGGCATACAAATATTTTAATGTAATAACAGATTATAATTCGGGCCGATTACAAAAACCACTGCAACCTAGAAATCGTTGGTTTGCAAATCTGTCTTATGAGACAGAAAAGTCAGCAGATCGTCAGTGGCGTTTTGATATTACTTTTAATACCATAGGGGAACAACGATTACCAGATACCAGTATAAACCCTGTTCAATATCGCTTACCATCAACTGTTGATGGTTATTCATTATTGAATTCTCAAATTACTAAAGTATTTTCAAAAAAATTCGAAGTGTATTTTGGAGGAGAAAACTTGACCAATACAAGACAATTAAACCCGATTGTTGCGAGTGATGATCCTTTCGGACCAAATTTTGATACT
>JALQZD010000408.1 GCA_023258495.1 Polaribacter sp. | reverse complement strand
GAGCATGCTTTACATGGTCACGAATGTTGATCTTGTTTGTCTGTCTGACGAGAGTGGTCGAATTTAAAAGTAAAAACTGACTTTTACTCCAATTGTTTTTGCTTAAACAATTAATATGAACAAATAAAATCGTAAATTTATCAAAAATCTTTGACAACGCAGCCTGAAATTTCAAGAGCAGCTATAGCGATTGAAAATCAAGATTACAATATCAAAATTGCAAAATCAGGATTTTTACCTTCAGTTTCTGGAAGCGCATCATTATCGACTAACTTCGGATTTAACCTAAAGAATGGATTATTGAATCAATCATTCTTTTCGCAGTTAAATGACAACTTAGGGTATGGTTTAGGGGTCAGCGTGGGAATCCCAATTTTTAATAGATTCCAAACCAAGAATAGAGTAGATCAGGCATTAATCAATAAAAAGATTTTCGAATCTAGGTTAGAAAATGAAAAATTAACCTTAAAACAAACGATAGAGCAGGCATTTTTAGATGTAAGAACGGCGCTAAAAACATACGAAGCAGCAAAAATTTCATTAGATGCACAAGAAGAGGCATTTAAAAATGCTCAGCAGCGATTTAATTTTGGAGCTTTATCGCTATTCGATTTTGAATTAGTCAGAACTAGATTGGTAAACGCACAAGCCGCAATGATCAGATCTAAATATGATTATGTGTTCAAAACAAAAGTACTTCAATTCTATGCAGGAGAGTTAGAATTAGAATAATTTTATAGAAATGGATAATTCAATAGCATCAAGTTTCTTGATGCTATTTTTTATTACTTTATCTTTGAGTTCTTATTTATGGCGTATATTCTGAACATAGAAACAGCAACAAAAAATTGCTCTGTTAGCTTGGCTAAAAATGGGGAGTTAGTAGCTATTAAAGAACTCAATAATGGCAATTATTCTCATGCTGAGGTCTTGCATGTTTTTATTCACGAAATCTTAACTTCTAATGGAGTTTCATCGTCAGAATTAGACGCTATTGCAGTCAGTAAAGGCCCAGGGTCGTATACTGGCCTACGAATTGGAGTTTCTGCTGCAAAGGGACTGAGTTTCGCTCATGATATTCCATTAATTTCAATTGATACCTTAAAATCATTGGCGTGTTCTATTTCTGTGACTGATGGATATATAGTGCCTATGATCGATGCGCGACGTTTGGAAGTGTATTCTGC
This sequence comes from Polaribacter sp., assembly GCA_023258495.1. Lineage (GTDB taxonomy): Bacteria > Bacteroidota > Bacteroidia > Flavobacteriales > Flavobacteriaceae > Polaribacter. Next base: position 9,094 of record JALQZD010000408.1, on the reverse strand, counting down.
CATTTTTGATAGGGATTTGAATCCTATTTCTCCAACAGAGGCTAAGATTATTGATTCAGCATCATATCAGGAGTATTTGGAACCTCATAAGGTTTACTTTTTAGGCGATGGATCCGAAAAATGTAAAGCTATACTAACGCATTCGAATGCTCATTTTATAGATAACCATCATCCTTCTGCAAAGGAAATGGCAACCTTATCTTACGATAAATTTAAAAGAGAAGATTTCGAAGATGTAGCATACTTCGAACCTTTTTATCTGAAAGATTTTATTGTCATTCCAGAGAAAAAAAGAAGATCTACCTATTAATTTGGTCGAGAAAGCCTTGGTTTTCTTTATGGGTTCAACCTGAGATTACTTTCAATAAGATACGCTGGCATCTGTCAAGCGCTATTAGCGATGTAGTTTAAATTAGAGCGAATGAAATCAGTCCGATTACCGCAGGAATTGACTGTATGTATAAAATTCTAACTTTTTTGGTAGAATAAGCTCCATATAGCCCGGCAATAAAAACGCAACTCAAAAAGAAAACTCCAATGTTTGGATTATCACTGATCAATCCACAAATTAAACCAACGACTAGAAAGAGATTGTATAAACCTTGGTTGGCTGCTAGGACTTTGGTTTCTTCTGCAAACTCTAGACTTTTGATACCAAATGCCCTTCGACAATATGTTGTGGTCCAAAAAAACATTTCGAGAGTCACGATATACAAATGAATAATGGCGACTAGAATTAAAAGAACTTTAAAAAGGATAGAAAAGGAGAAGAAATCAGTCATAATTTTAAGGGAATTTAAAACAAAATTTACTAATGTTAAGTTAACGTTAACAAAAAGTTTTGCAAATGTTAATCATAATCGTATATTTGTAATGCAAAGGTAAATTAAATGTTAATTTAAAATTAAATATCATGAAAAAATTAGCTATTTTCATCGTAATCGTTTCTCTAGCTTTTACAGGATATTCGCAGGACAATGAGCCTACATTCACTAAAGTGGATGATATGGTAAAAGTGACCTATTATTACGATAATGGTAATGTGAAGACAGAAGGCTTTTTTAAAGATAAAAAGTTAACGGGGCAATGGGTTACTTACGATACTACTGGTAAACGTATTCAGTTAGCGAATTACAAGGATGGTAAAAAAGTAGGTACTTGGTTAATTTGGACCAAAGATGGGATAAGAGAAATTAATTATGTCAATAATAAATTAATTAGTGTTCACTTTATTAAGGAGGAATATAAATTGGCCTCCAACTAAAAGAAATATATTTAAGTACTTAAAATAAAAAAAGCGTTTAGAATTTCTAAACGCTTTTTTTATTATTTAGTTTTTTGATTTACTCTACAATTAAAGTAAATGGAATACTATATTTTACACCAACTGGTTTTCCTCTTTGTCTCCCTGGCTTCATTTTAGGTAACTGTTTCATTACTTTAATTACCTCGCTCTTGATCTTTGGATGTGGAGCTCTGGCATTCACGTTGACAATATTACCAGTCCTATCGATCTTAAATCCGATAAATACTCTTTTTCTACCTGGAGCTAAACCTAATTCGTTTGGTAAATCTGCATCAAACTTTCGTGAGAAGTGTTTTTGAACCATCTTGCTGAAACAAGTTTTTAATTGGTCTTTGTTTCCTTTACAACCAGGAAATACAGGTACATCTTCAATAATCATGAAACTTACGTCCTCTACAACTTCTTCAACCTCTTCAACTTCTTCAATTTCTTCAACCTCAATCGCCTCAGTTTCATCTGTTTCAGTAGATTCAATTACAGTTTCTTCAATCTCTTTTTCATCTTCTACCACCTCAATTTTTTCTGGAGCTGGTGGAGGAGGTGTTTTTGGCTTCACTGGTTCAACTCGTTCAGTGATTGGAATTTCTTCTTCCAATTCCGCATTCATATCAACGGTTCCTAAATCACCATAAACCTTATCATACGTTTTCTGCTCTATGGCTGCATAGGTAATAAATAAGGCCAATACTAAACCTATTTGCATGAAAATCTTGCTGTAATTTTCAAGATTTGATTTTGGATTTTTCTTGCTCTGCATAGTAAAAGAATTAATAGTTTGCTAATTTAATTAATTTATTGATTTAATTACAACCGTTGTTTCTATTTTAAGAAATATTTTTTGGCCAGTGTTTGATATAAAAAATAGCCAATTAGTACTCCAGAAGTGTTCGCTAGCGCATCATATAAATCTCCTGATCTGTAATTTGTCAATACCATTTGAAGAATTTCAATAACTATGCCATAAATAACACAAATTATGGAAACTAAAATTATTCGGCCTGTTTTATTGATGGCCGAAAGCCAAAAAAAAGATAAGGTACAATAGGCGAAAGCATGTAAAAACTTATCATAGTTAAACACACTAGATTCTACACCTTCCATTTTTGCAAGGCTAAGGACAGCAATCCCAATGGTCGTGGCAATGGCTAAAAAAAGAGAACTAGCCCGAAATAAGCGTTTTATAGCCTTCAGCATCTAATAAGTCATTTATTTGAGACGCATCAGCAACGGATAATTTTATCATCCATCCTTTTCCGTAGGGATCTGAATTCACCAATTCTGGTTCGTCTTCTAATTCCTCATTAAATTCAATTACCTCGCCACTCAAAGGCATAAATAAATCAGATACTGTTTTAACGGCTTCTACAGATCCAAAAACCTCTCCTTCTTCAACTGTATCGTCTAATGTATCAACATCAACATAAACGATATCTCCTAATTCTCCTTGAGCAAAATCAGTAATTCCAACTGTGGCGGTATCGCCATCAATTCGTACCCACTCATGGTCTTTAGTGTACTTTAATTCTGATGGTATATTCATTTGTAATAGATAATAAATTAATTTCCTCCTAAATTGTAAATAAAATTAAATCCACCATTGATCGCTTGTCTCGGGAATGTTGTTGAGATGGCATATCGTGATGTTTGATGATTGTAATAGAAAGATGTAGTAAGATTATTACTCAATCTATAATCGGCTGTAAATTTAATGGAAAATAACCTTTGTCCCCCATTAATTTGGTTATTATCTTCATCAATATATCTGATTTGAGTCAAATCGTCTCGTAACGATACATCAGCCCTTAAATTGATGTCTCCTTTCAAGGTTTCTTTCTTTCCGGTAAATCGGGTATTAAACTTCACATCTTTAAATACATATCCCAATCCGAAGATGTATTCTTTACCCCTAATATCTGTGAGGGTACTGTTATTAAAGTTCATGGTTAATGTTCGATCTGATCGGATTTCACCTCTTAATGAGAATGAATTCTTCATCTTCATATCCACCTTAATCAATGGTGAAAATTCATCTACCAATGTAGCCGATGCAATTAACAATTCAGGTTCGTAATTTCCACTGATATTGGTCGAACCAAACGGATCGGCAGCATCGTACAATAAGTTATTTGTATAGTTAGAAATCGTATATGAAGATTTGTATCCGTGAGAAATAATAAAGTTGGTAAAGTTTTTCTTGAACCAATTAAATTTCATCAATCCGCTATACCTTACTGTCCAATTCGGTATCGGTACATTTCTGAATATATTCGTGTTTACATTTTCTGGATTCTTCCCAGAATACGCTGCTAAAAAGGCGGGTAGTAATACCTGTTGACTGTTTTGTCCATAACCATTTACAGGAACTCCATTCTCATTGGCCAATCGATTGGAGATACTACTTCTAAAGTTTTTTAGGTTTTCAAACAATTGATCTCCATCGGTAAAAGCGGTGGAGAACATGGAAAAACTAGAACTGTAATTTCCAGTTTCGAAAGCAGCAATTTCCGAATCTAAGCGACCGAATAATCGTTCAACTTCTGTGGCATTTGGATCATTACTTACATCAATAATGTCTATTTGCTGACTGATATTCTGTGTTCTAATCTTGTTTCCGCGCACATCAATATTAAGATCCTGAACCGGTCTTACGGTAAAGGTGTAATCCACTTTGTTGTAATGCGTTTTACTGTAGTTTTTGGTAAAGTAATCACTGTTATTTGGATCTCTTGGATCAACCAACCATCCGTTTTCCAGTGCTTTATTTCTGATGTCAACTTGACTTCCAAAAGCAAATCCGATAGGTGGTCCTCCTAAAAATCCTGTTCCTCCATCATACCCTTGTAAGAACTGACCATTGTTTTCGGTGTAACTGATTTTACCTTGCTTTACCGATGTCAAAACATCCCAGAATCCTTTTAATATTTTCTTGCCTGTAGGTAAGGTTCGATTTCTGTTATTGCGGTTAGTGATTGATTTCCCTTTTGAATTTTTACGCTGATTCTTTGTTAACAATAACTTTTCAAAGCCAAACATTTTGTACAACTTATCCAATGCAAAAGTAGAGTTGATATTATGGGTATTCGCATTCTGAATGACATTACCAATCTGATTTACAATCGTCTGATCCTGTGATGAAACCTGCCAGTCAAAATCTGCAGTATAGGCATAATCTGCGGTAATAAAGTTCAAGAATGGGAACTTATTGATTGGTAATTGATATGTCGAGTTTAATTTCTGATGATAGTTATTTGGTCGGCCTATATTGAAGAAATTATCAAATACTTGAAGATCTTCTCCACTTCCGAATGTATCGTAGATATAGCTATTGGTCGCATTGAAATTCAACTGTAATGATTTGGTTAGATCAAATCCAACCGTATAGTCCCAATCAAATAAAAATCGCCGTTGTTTCAATTCGGGCTGTGGCGAAAGTCCGGCAATTAAATTTCGAGATTGTTGTTCGTTATATGCTCTGTTAATTCTAGAATTGATGGTTAGCGTGCTTGGAGCCGGATTAAAATTTAAGTCTCTTATGAATCTCCAATATTTGTTTTTAAACGCCTGCGTATTTTTAAATGGCTCAAAATACTTTCCTGAAAATTTAAAGTTGTAATTCGCAGATGCCGTAACATTTTCATTGATGAATCGCTGAATGTTATAGTCTCTGTGGAATTCTCGATTGTACGAATAGGAAACCGCAAAATTTTCTACATCAAAGAATTTTGGCTTACGTGTCGAATTCGGATTTCGATTCTTTTTTACATTGATGAAACTGATGCTTGTTCGTTTTGTATAATCTCGTGAAAACTCACTGTTCGGATTTACCCCCAGAGCTTCTTCTAATAAAACATCTTGGTATTGTGGATCATATTTCGGATCAATAAACCGTTCACCAATACTATAACTCATTGGTACTTGAATCCCCCATTTCTGTGGCGTTAATACTTTTCCTAAATTGATAGTCGTTGCAACACTATATTCTTTGGTTTCATCAAAACTTCTCTGGTTTACACGGTCTTCAATATTTCCAAAACCGATTGTTTTTACACTACCTGATAATGATAAGTTCGCAACATCTGCAAAATTGGCATCAGCATTCACTACTGCGGCCCATCCCGCTTTATTGTCGAATCCGGCTGCACGTAATTCGTTGAACCAAACTTCACCACTTTGATTGGTTGTGCTTGTATTTTTCACCCCTAGCATCATGGTGCGCAATTGTGCCAATGTAGGATTTCCCTTAACTGTTAGTTTGTAAGGAAGATCAACGCCAAGTACCGCAGAGGTATATGGCTCGTTGATAGGAGCACCTGCACCATCCCGCTCTAACTTGACTTTTCCGAAGTCTTGAAGGAATGCATCGAGATTGTTTTCTTCTGGCCAAATTTCAAATGCCGTGGCAGATCCCACGGAAACCTTTAGTGGCAATTCTACCTCGTAGTAGTTGTCGGTTAAATCAGTTCCAATTCGCAGAACACCACTCAAATCACCATCAGTTAAAGACATAGATGTATTCTGTAACTGCTCTAAATGCATGAACATTTTAAGGTTTTTGAATCGTCTTAAGTCAACACTGATATTTTTAAAGATGGCTCTTGTTGTTCCAGGTTCAATATTTTTTACACGAAGTGTAGAAGATTGCTCATTTTGTAATTGTACCGTTGTACTTCCTTGTAATCGCTCACGCTGAATTCCTGGTGGCTGAATGTAACTTCCGTTGTTTTGCTCAATACTAACCACCCCAATTTCAAAACTTTCCAATTCCTGTTGAGTCAATTCACGATCCGGATTGATCGTTGGATCCAAAGTTCTGGTATATCTTCGCCAGTCGCTTCGTACCAAATCCAATTCACCAAACCTCATAATAACAGGCATTTTGAAATTGGTTAGAAACATCCGTACAAAACGAATGGAGTTAAAATCTGAAATACCATTAATTGGAGTTCCACTCCGAATAGGCACTCTAAATTGATACCAAGTTGTGGTTTGTGTGTCTCCATTATCGAGTGTAACCTCCGTTGTTTTCGAATCGACAATATAGTTCCGACCTTTTACCAAGTCAGCCTTATTCATTGAGATTTTATACTCAAAATAGCTTTCAACAGTACTCATGGTCTGATCCTTATTGATGTCTTCTGCGTCTGGATAGGTAGTGGCTGAGGTAGGGAAGGGTTCATTCGATTGTGTTAAGGTAGGTGAGTTCCCTTGCGTATTATTAAAGTCCTTGTATCTAGAAATAATACTCGCATTGATGGCATCAAATTGAGAACCTCTAAAGAATTTATAATTATCTGCCGCTGGATCGATTAAATTGGAGTAAAGTCCAATATTTGGTAATGACTTTTCTTCTAAGTCATTTAATCCATCAAATCCTAAATCCTGATTTACTCGTGCGGCATCACTTTCATCGAACGCATAAATGATTGAAGGATTTCGTGGTACATCACCCCAAAGTGTTCGGTTGACATTGCTACCGTTCACTTTTACACCATCTATCGGTAATCCGTTTTCATACATCTTACGATTATCTTTTAAGATATCTTCGGATATGTTTCCTAAATTGATATATAAATCGCCTACTTGATTCGATGGATCCAACGGGTTAATTCCCTGTGGAAGTCCTTCACTATTCGTTAATGAGTAATTCTCATATGGATCCATAATCCAAAATTGAATGAATTCCACATTGGCCTGATCAAAATTATTCGTCAATAACGGACGCATAATTCCACCCCAGTTTTGTTCTGGATTTGGTAATTGAACATCATCACCATTTATAGTGGCATTCGGATTAAAATTGTAAGATCCTCTTTCCTGGGGGAAATAAGCTAAATCCAATGTTCGAATGATCGATAATTGAGTGATGTCTAATTGTAAATTCGGGAATAATTCTCTAAAATTAATTTGACGCGTTTCGGCACGTGATAATTCATCGGCGGTAATACTCGGTGGTGTTTGCCCAATGCCGTAGAAAATCTGGTCAATGCTATACCAAGCTAATTTTGCACGATTGTAATTGTACGATAAATCATCCTGATCTCCATTGAATCCTGGGAAATGTTTTGGAGTACTTGCATTGTACCATTCGAAAGGAGATAATAAACTAATTGGAATCTGTGAGGCTTCAAAATCATCGATATACGTAGTTGCAGCACCAGTTACATCAACTCCTCCAGGAGTACCCGGTAAAAGATATGCCATATCTGCACGAACTGATAAATTCGAAGGTGCATCTGTATCAACAAACGGAAGTTTATTCGCAAGTTTTGTGAAATATGGAACCTCTGTCGAGAAATCTAAATTCAGACCCAGCATAGTATTGCTAATTGGATCTGCACCATAATTTATTTTTGGAGTTAAAGGTCGTTCGTTTACATTTAAAATGGTACCACCAAGCACAAAATCCTCAGAAAAACGATGCTCAATATCAACTCCCATAAATGTTTTTCGCTGTTGATTGAAAACCGCGTTGTTTTCTGTAGTAACCTGAATTGGAACTCCAGATGCTTGTAAACCTGGATCAATAATCTGTACGCGCCCTTGCTGGTAATCTACCACATAATCAATTCCCTCCACCAATTGTCGTCCTCCTGCTGTAACTCGAACGGATCCGCGGGGTACATTAAATGCACCAATAGAAATACCTCCTGCATTTTGAGATTTGAAGTATCCTGTTAAAAGATATTTGTCTTTGTTTTGGAAATTGTATTTGATATTTACCTTCGTATTTAAGTACAATTCCTTGAATACAAATAAATCATCACTCGCATTGGTTAATTGATTCGCCAGATCATTTCCGAAGGGTTCTGGTTCTGGGAAAATAATATATCCGTTGGGTGAATTTACCGTTATTCCCTCAATGTAATCGAAAAATCCATCTGCATTTCTAAACTGACTTTGATCCAATTGATCCAGGCCAAAAAGTTGAATCAAGGGCTGGTTGGCAACATTTGCTGTCTGCGCATTCTGAAGCGTATTGGATGCAATACCCGTTTGGTCATCTCGATACTGAATCTCGAATCGGAAACCGTCATTCGTTAACGGAAATGCACCTAAGGCATAAATGTTTTTCATCATCAAACGCCAGGTCGGAAAGGCCTCAGGTTGATTTGTACTCGTATTGTTTCGAACCGTTTGAAGAATCTCACTACGCAATAATTTCACCGCAAGATTCTGTGGAGCTTGAATTCCGTCGTTTGAAAATTCCCCAACTTTAAATGATTTTTTTGTACTTCCATTTACCGTACCAGCAACCGTATATTCATAAGCTACGGCTAATACATCACCATCATTCAACCTTCGGTTTAAAGAGATATAGCCCAACTGTGAATTTAAGGCATATTCATTGGGATTTAAACGACGTGCATTTTCCAAAATTGAATAATCAATTCCAGGCTCCATATTGAATTGAGCTCTTAAGGTCGATTCTACGGATGACATATCGCGGATACCATTCAGAACCGCTGGATCGTAAATATTGTTGTTTTGGTTAGTGGGAATATTCTGTGCCTGACCATTAATATTAATGCTCACAGGATTGGTTGGCTGCACATTTTGATTCACCAAATTGTTGTACGTCGAATTTACAGTATTCGTTTCCCCAATGTCAGCAAAGGCAACAATACTCCTAAAATCATCAGTTCTTGCATTTCTATTGATAATCCAAACCTCAACTCGAGTTACATTGATTTGACTATTAATCAACGGATAGTTTCGTAGTGAGTTTTTATAATTATCAAAGAAAAATTGTGACAAGAAAAAGTGTCGATCATTATCGTAATCGGTAGT
>JALQZD010000395.1 GCA_023258495.1 Polaribacter sp. | reverse complement strand
GCCGCTCTCAACGCATCGCAACACGTTGCCATGGTAATCAAACACGCTGCCGGCGGTGCGCTCCAGGTCCACCTGTTGCTCGTATAAAAACCGCGAGCGGTGATGACCTTGGTCAATGATGTATTGCTCTTGAAAATTGGTGTGTGGCGTTGGGTGGCTATGCGATACGCTATGAAAGCAATCAGTGCGCGTGATGCCGCGCCCATCTGGCACGTTTAATGTGATGGCATAGACGTCTTCCCACTCGCCGCTTTCATTGGTGCGCTGCACTGTGTAAGCCGCCGCATCGTATTGCGCAGCATCAGCGGTCACGCGGATGATGACGTTGCCCGCGCCAAACGTGCCGCCCTCGCCAATCGTTGTGAACGTGGTTGGCGTGTTGTGTGCGGCGGTCTCATACAACCAACCGCTGCGCGTGTTTATGATGCGATTAAGTGCCATTTAAAAAACCCAGGCGAGCAGTTGCCCGCCGCGCCTGGGTGTGGGTGTGGTGACCTAGCGAACGGATGCAGCAAATTAGGCGCTGGCCTTTTTCTTGGCCTTGGCTTTGGGCGCGGAAACGTCAATTTTGAGGTCTGCGCGCTTCCAGTAGGGGGGTTTTCTGCTTTCGAAGACAATGAAATGAGAAATCGTCCTGTTGCTGAGCAAATACGTATTGCTGATACGATGCGTAAGTTGGGAATGGAAATGGGTGTTTTTGTAGCGCACAAAATATACTGGGACAAACCAAACCTTGCAAGCGGAGATCAAAAGTATAGGCAAGAGTTTTTAAATGATATTAAAAATTCTGTGGAAATCGCAAAAAGAGTCAATGCAAAGTGGATGACTGTTGTTCCTGGGTATTTGGATTTTAGAAAAAAAATGGATTATCAAACGTCAAATGTTGTGGAATCTTTGAAACAAGCCTGTGAGATTTTAGAACCTCATAACCTGGTTATGGTGCTTGAGCCATTGAATTTTAGAAACCATCCTGGTATGTTTTTAACAGAATCTCCGCAAGCCTATCAAATATGTAAAGCTGTTAATAGTCCTTCATGTAAAATACTTTTTGACATTTACCATCAACAAATTCAGGAAGGGAATCTCCTTCCTAATATTGAATCGTGCTGGGATGAAATTGCTTATTTTCAAATTGGTGACAACCCAGGCAGAAACGAACCAACTACGGGTGAAATAAATTACAAGAATATTTTTAAATACATCTACAACAGAGGTTATCAAGGTATTTTAGGGATGGAACACGGAAACTCAGTAACTGGAAAACAAGGTGAAGAGAAAGTCATCAATGCTTATAAATTGGTAGATGATTTTCTGTAATCAAATTAAGTTTCGCTAACTCCTAATTTAATATTCAATACCCTTCACTACATTATAGTGTTCTAAAATATTCAGCTAGTGCTCTAGCATCTTCTTCAGATAGTCTTTGATTGATCATCATCACATTTTTATATTCCTTTAACTGTGCCATAGCTATAGGGTCTTTTTTTAACATTTCTGTGGGATTGAGCATCATATTCATTACCCATTCAGGACTTCTTCTCTCATAAATCCCTTTCATTGGTGGGCCAATAAGACGCTTGTTTGTTCTATGACAAGCCACACATTTTTGTTTGAATATCTTTTTTCCTTCATCAGCCATTTCTTGATTCAGTGATGAAAATTTCATCGTTTTTATAGGACCAATTCCCTTATTATTCATATCGATAGGAATTTCCTGTTTTTCTGCTTTAGGAGTTTTCTTTATAGATTTTTTTTGCTCTTTCTTTTGATATTTTGGTTTTGTAGTTTCTTTTTTAGAGTCTGTTCCACAGGCTATCAGTAACATAGAGAAGAGCATTACAAAACTTATATTTTTAAGTAAAGTAGTTTTCATATTTTCTGTGATGTTAAATTTGGTGATGTTAAAAGTTTATTTTAAAAAAAAGCTAAATCAATATAAAATGTCATAAAATATTTTATATCGACTTAGCCATATGATCTAGACAATATATTCTAACGGGTCTATTGTTACTTTTGCCCCTCCAGCATTGATCGCTTCATGTATTTTATAAATGCATACTTCAGATTTGTACGATGTTTCTGCATCATAATTTAAGGTTTCCTCACCTCTTACACTTTCAATAAAGTTATATAAATGCGCTGTATGAGCTGGTAAATTGTATACTTTGTCCATGTCACGCATTTCATTGATATTATAGCTTATCTGTGGAGCCGTTTCCATAATTCCAGAATCGCCAGATTGTTTTGCCTTATACTTTTTCATATCAGCCATATTACTAATATAACCTGCATCGATATATTTTTGCCAGACATCGCTTTTAACTCTTGATTCTCTGTAAATTTTATTGTCTTTACCTTCAGAGATAATAAAAGCACCATTGTCACCAATAAAACGTTCGTAAACACCTATGGCTCTCGAATTCGATATATTTTCGTAGATACCAATAGCAGGACCATTAGGAGTATCATATTCCAAAATAGTTGCCATTGTATCTGCCTGTTCAAAGTTAAAATAAGAGTTGTTTCCTGTAGCATAAATTGTATGTGGATAGCTACCCAAAAACCAATTAAAAATATCAATTTGATGGGACCCTAAATCTGAAACCACACCTCCACCAAGCTTTGTATAATTTCGCCAATTGTAAACCTGGTCAACTGTATCAAAACCATATTGTTTTAACTTACTAATATCTATCTTATCTTGTTTGTTAGGCTTCATTGTCCAAATTTTTGAACGATTCCACTGACCCATAGCATGTGTAAGTCTGCCAAACATCTTTTCACGTTCTAATAGAATCTGGTGTGTAAAACGATATCGATCATTGCTACGCCTTTGTCTACCAATTTGCAAAAGCTTTCCTGTTTTTTTCATGACTTGCGCCATTTTTTTTGCATCTTCCAGCTTATTAGACATGGCTTTTTCACAATACACATGCAGTCCTGCTTCCATGGCATCTACGGAATGCTGCATGTGCCAAAAATCGGGAGTCGCCAAAACAACTGCATCCAGATTTTCTTTCTCTAACATTTCATAAAAATTCTCATAAGCCTTGATTTTTTTATCAAATAAAGTGTAAAACCTATCTCTGGCTTTCTCACGACGACTCTCAACAATGTCGCATACAGCAACCAAATTAGCACTTGGTATCTTAGGAATATTATTAAAGATCATTCCGGATCCTCGCCCACCACAACCTACAATGGCTACATTTACTTTATCATTAGCGCTAAGAACAGAAGCAGAAGCTGTAAAAGGATTGGCCAGTACTAATCCTGTTCCTGCCAGCATGGAGGTTTTTATAAATTGACGTCTGTTTGTTTTGTAGTTTGATTTCATAAAGTGTACAATTACTGAGTTAATATTCTAAAAAAGATAAGCTTACGAAATTAGATATTGAGCTAAAGGTATATTTTTTTGAGTAAAAAATTGAATTTTTCCATTTTCACTGATAGCAATCCATGCTATTTCAGAATTGTTTTGTAATAATTCATTGAACTGTTCTTTTTCCAATAAAAAGCAAGCCGTAGAATATGCATCAGAAAGGGCAGCACTTTGACTAGACACCCAAACACGTTCGTACATCGAATTACATATATTTTGACCTATTCTAGGATCGAAAATATGGTCTCCTTGAAAGAAAGTCCCAGTAGCACTAACCGCACTATTATTGAGTTGAACCGCAAATTCTTCGCGAGCTGAAGAGATTGGAAAACTCCAACAAGAAGCATTTTTTGAGACTCCTTTTGCTAAAACACTGCTATTTCCTGCATTAATGACATAGTTTTTAATGCTCAACTCTTCAAGAAGTTCTGAAAGTTGGTCTAAGGCAAAGCCTTTGCCGATGGCTCCTAAGTCAAATGTCATACCCTCCTGAACGCAATAGATTTTGGGAGTTTCAGGATCTACATATATACTCGCATTTTGAGCTTTCTTAAATACTGATTGCAATGCATTTACCATTTCAAAGTCGGACAAAATCCCTTGTTTAGTTGCTCTAAAGACATCTACGTATTCTGCAACTCCAATATCAAATGCACCATCGGTTTTCTGATGAATTGCAATTGCTTTTTTTAAGACATCCCAAGTCTCAAAATCTAATAGTAACTCATCACCAGATTTCATGCGATTAATTCTACTAATATCACTATCAGGTACAAACCTACTCAATACCAATTCCAACGCATCCAGACGCTGAAAACAAAGCATAGATGCAGTTTCAGCATCTTCGTATTCCTCGCCTACAATTTGAATAGAAAATTGTGTAGCCATCGCCTGATGCTCAAACTCATAGTGTAATTTATTCTGCATTTCTGTAGGGTCTTAAAATGTATTTAAATGTACATGATTTTTTTCGCTCATAAATTTCATTTTCCATAAATATTTGTCTATTTTGATTGATTAAATCAATAACCATAGATTAACAACAATGATAACTACGCTTTCTTTTTTAGGGTTTACTTTATTGGTGGCATTTATTGCCTGGTATGCTACACGAAAAACAGATGAAAAATCGGCAGACGGATACTTTTTAGGAGGAAGAAGTTTGGGAGCCATTACCATCGCAGGATCTTTACTGTTAACCAATTTATCTGCTGAACAGATTGTTGGACTTAACGGTAGTGCTTTTAGAGAAGGGATTTTGGTAATGGCATGGGAAACTCTGGCAGCAATTGCCATTATCCTTGGGGCTTTATTTTTGCTTCCCAAGTATATGCGATCAGGGATTACTACCATTCCAGAGTTTATCGAAACCCGTTTTGATGCGACTACAAAATCCATACTATCCATCTTATTCCTATTGGCCTATGGTATTGTATTACTACCCACAATTTTATATTCTGGCTCACTGGCTTTTAGCACTATGTTTGACCTACCAGAAGTTTTTGGAATTTCTGAACAAGCAGTGATTTGGATTTGTGTCTGGTTAATTGGACTTATTGGAATTGTATATGCCATTTTTGGAGGATTAAAAGCAGTAGCAGTTTCTGATTTGGTGAATGCTATTGGCTTATTGGTTGGTGGATTGTTAATCCCTGTTTTTGGATTACTATTGATAGGTGACGGAAGTATTGGAGAAGGGTTGAGTGAATTATGGGCCCAAAATCCTGATAAATTTGAAATAGAAGGAGCTGTAGATTCATCGATTCCCTTTGGCACAGTGTTTACAGGAATGATGATTGCTCAAATCTATTATTGGGGAACAAATCAGTCTATATTACAAAGAGTATTTGCAGCTAAAAGCTTAAAAGAAGGGCAAAAAGGAATGCTACTTGCCGCTTTGATAAAGTTTCTTATCCCTGTAATTGTAGTATTACCTGGAATTATAGCTTGGCATTATTTTGACGGAAATCTTGAGAATCCCGATCAGGCGTATCCAGCCTTGGTAAAAGAAGTATTACCAGGAGCGTTTACAGGCTTCTTTGCTGCTGTATTATTTGGAGCGGTTTTAAGTTCATTTAATAGTTTGTTAAACAGTAGCGCCACACTTTTTGGCGTAGACCTTTACAAGCATTTCTTTCAAAAAGATGCTACAGAATATCAGAGGGTAAAGTCAGGGAAAAAATTTGGATTAATCCTTGGAATTATTTCCATGACCATTGCACCCTTTATTATGAATGCACCCGATGGGCTGTTTAGTTATATTCAGCAATCATTAGGAAGTTTAAGTGTCCCTATTCTTGCCGTTGTTTTAGCAGGAATGTTTACCAAGAAAGTCCCTGCCATTAGTGCAAAAATAGTGATGGTTTTTGGGGTAATACTATACTTGATTAGCCTGTTAATACTAGAACCTCATTATAGAGAGACTGCTATTGCTGTTGCAGAAGCGAGCGGGATTACGGACGCTAAAGAACTTAGTATTATCAAAGCAGAAGCATATCCTCATTATTTACATGTAATGGGAATTCTGTTTGTGGTGAATATGACTTTTATGCTAGTAATGGGAAAACTCAAACCTCAAAAAGTATTGTATAAACCTGAGATTACGGACGCAGTTGACATTACTCCATGGCGCTATGCTACTATTGCTGCAATTCTGATATCTCTGCTCGTATTAAGCACATATTTTATTTTTTAATCTGTTTTTAGAAAGCACTATAGGGTATGAACAGAACTTGGTGGAAAGAAAGTGTCATTTATCAAATATATCCCAGGTCGTTTCATGATACTACTGGAAATGGAATGGGTGATATTCGTGGGATCATCAACAAACTCGATTATATAAAATCATTGGGAGTAGATATTATTTGGTTATGCCCTGTGTATGAATCTCCTAATTATGATAACGGATATGACATCAGTAACTACAAAAAAATATCACCCAGATTCGGGAGTGAAAAAGATTTTGATGAACTCTTAGAGCAAATTCATTCCAGAGGGCTCAAATTAATCATGGATTTGGTAGTAAACCATACATCATTTCACCATCATTGGTTTGAAGAATCAAAAAAATCAAAAGACAATCCTTATCGTAATTTTTATTTTTGGAGGAAAGGGAAAAATGGAGGTCCGCCCAATAACTGGCAATCTTTTTTTAGCGGAGATGCATGGACCTATGATAAAACTACAGATGAATATTACCTGCATCTCTTTACCAGAGAACAACCTGATTTAAATTGGGAAAACCCAGCAGTTCGCGAAGAGGTTTATAAAATCATGAAGTTTTGGCTTGATAAAGGTGTGGATGGTTTTCGGATGGATGTAATTTCACTGATCTCAAAACTTCCTAAACTGCCAGACACCAATACATCTAATTTTGATGAGACCATACGAAGGTTTTATGCAAATGGACCTAAAATTCATGAGTATTTGAAAGAGATGAATCAGAAAGTACTTTCAAAATACGATATCATGACCGTAGGAGAAGGACCTGGAATTGACTTGGAAAATGGTCCTTTGTATGTAGAAGAAGAGCGAAAGGAATTGAATATGATTTTTCATTTTGGTCATATGTTTATTGACAATGGACCCGGAGGAAAATACGATCCAGTAGATGTTGATCTTGTCACATTTAAAGATGTATTCAATCAATGGGATGAACAGTTAAAAAATAGAGGATGGGGAAGTATCTTCTTAGGGAATCATGACTTCTCAAGAATGGTCTCAAGATTTGGAAATGACACGCAATATCACAGAGAATCTGCGAAGTTATTAGCAACATTATTGTGTACGTTGAGAGGCACAACATATGTTTATCAGGGTGATGAGATTGGAATGACCAATGTAGCATTTTCAAGTATAGAAGAATATAACGATGTAGAAACACTGAATAGCTGGAAAGCAGCAAAATCCAGAGGTGAAAACATGGATGCATTTTTAAAAATCGTACATCGTCAGAGCAGAGATAATGCCAGAACACCCATGCAATGGAATTCAGAAAAGGAGGCTGGATTTACTGAGGGTACCCCCTGGTTGCCCTTAAACCAAAATTATATTGATATCAATGTGGCGAAACAAGAAGAAGACACGAATTCTATTTTACACTATTACAGAGATATCATAGCCTTTAGAAAACAGCACCCTGTTTTGGTATATGGTGATTACGAAAGTTTAGATCATGAAAATCCTCAGATTTATGCCTACAGAAGATGGAATGATAATCATGAGTTTATCATTATCCATAATTTTAGTGATTCCAATGCACAATGGAGCTATATAGAAGATACGCATCTGTATACGATGGTAAAAACCAACAGTAAAAATACTTTAAGCTTGTTTGAGTTGGCTCCTTGGCAAACAAAAATTTTGAAAAAGAACTAATTCTTGATCTTGATAGGTCCAATAATTGAAGGTAAAAGAACACCTATTTTCTATTGATCACCTTTAAAAAGCTACTGATCTCAGGAATCCACCCAATTTTTTGATTTGACTGCAGCTTTTTGCTACTTCCTTTTCAGTTTTACAATTGAAGTAGCAACAGCAACGAGCATAATTCCCAGTAAAAAAGCAAAGCTTATAGTAAGGTGAAAACTGTCGGATATATACCCAAGAATAATTGGGCCTAATAGAAATCCTAAGAATCCTACTCCCGAGACAAAGGAAATTCCTTTCGATGCTGAGATACCTTTGGTTTTTCCGGCAAGTCTTACTAGTTCTGGGATAATTACAGATAAACCTAGCCCAATGACTCCAAATCCTAACACGCTACTGATCAGGCTTCCTAAAAGCACAAAAAAATAACCAAAGGATGCTAAAGAACAACCCAAAACAATCATTTTGGCTGAGCCAATTTTAGCACTAATTCCATCACCAAAAAAGCGACCAATGGTCATCGTAACTGAGAAAATTGTAAAACCTAAACCCGCTAAATGATATGCAGAAACTTTGACAACCTCAATCAAATAAATAGATGTCCAATGTTCTATTGCCCCTTCGTTACCCATAACAATCATAGCTAAAAAAGCCAATATAAAAAGGGGTTTAAAGTATTTGATAGGATGCTTTCCTTCTTGTTTTTCTATTTCTGATTCTGTAGTATTGAAATAGTATTTGACCCATAGCAAATTGGATAAAATAACGAAACTTGTCATCAATAACATGTGGTAAAGAGGTATGCTAATGACATTCAATAAGATGGTTCCTGTAAGTGCACCAATAGCACCTCCTAAGCTGAAAAAACCATGTGCTGAAGACATAAAATTGACCTTATCCTTTTTCTCAATCTCTGAAACTAAGGTATTCATAGCAATATCTGTAAGCCCCGAAAAAGAGCCTACTAGAAACAGCGCCATACAAAGTAGGGTGTAACTATTCGCCAACAAAGGACCTAAAAAAGCAATACTAAATATACAGATCCCAAAAAAAGTAGTTTTACCCAAACCAATTTTTTTTGTCACTACAGGAGCTATAGGAATAAAGAATAACAAACCCAAAGCCAAACAAAATAGTGCAAACCCTATTTGCCCATCATTTAACTGTAGTTTTTCTTTGACCTGTGGAATGTATAGTACCCAGGTTCCAATCATGATATTTAGTGAACAAAAAACCCAGACTACAGAAAAATAGCGTTTGTTTGTTATAATGAGTTTTAAAGAATTCATAAAAAAAGTGCCTCTGGAGGTGTGAGTTGATTTAGTTGATCAAGGTACTCACCTTGTAAAAGAGATAACCCATATTGATAGGAAGCATTCATCCAGCCAAAACCTTCTTGTGTGATGTAGTTAAAATCTGTTCCGACGTTGCCATATTCAGCAAAGACCTTGTGAGTAGCTTCAACAACATCGTATTTTTCAGGAATGGTTCCATTATAATCTACTGCATTCTTTGTAATCATAAACAACCATCTATAGATCAATTCCTGAGTAATTTCATTGTATCCATAATTTAGCAGACCTTTCCAAACCATCATTTGATGTGGAGCCCAACCATTTGGATAATCCCACTGTCGTTGTGGTCTGGATTTGGAAATGATACCAACACTCTCTTGAGTGCATCCAGCAAGACCTCCTTGTTCTTTGAGCAATGGAATTGCTGTTTGGACCAATACATCTGCTTGTTCTTTAGTACACATATTTGCCCAAAGAGGTGTGAGTGTTGTTACAGCAACAAAATCAGATTGTCGGTTGTTTACAACATCAAAATCAAAATACATTCCTCTCTCTTGGTTCCACATATACGTATTAACAGATTCTTTTCTTTGCGCTGATTTATTCAACCAATATGCTGAATTATGCCCCTCATATGAATCGTCAAATTCGTTTTTAATCAATGTGGCAAAATCGGTTTCATATTTGTACAACATGGCATTGAGTTCTACCAAATTCAAATCGGCACAATTTCCTTCCAATCTATAAGAAGTATCATGCCCAGACTCCCGTACCGTTCTGTCGTGAAGAAAATAAAGATCCAAAGCAGGGTTTTTAATCATCCCTGAATTGTAGTTAAGAATATAGTCTTCTATGGAGATATTTAATTCCTTGGCAAATGGATGTAAATAAGCATCAAAATGTCCTTTTTCGGTTTCTGGCGGGATTCCAAAACCTTCTGCCAGATAGCGGTTAAGTCCATTAGGAGTCCGTCGTTTTCCTTCCTCCATCCAAACGCTTTCATATTCTTTGATGGCTGTCTTCAAATGGCTTTGTAACCAAGCCTTGTCTTGGATAATTTCATATACTTCACTGATCAGACTCGAATAGAATGGAGGTTGAGTTCTGGTTAAATAATAGGATCGGTTCGCATTTAAAATTTTACCATAATGCTCTATTTGATATTGAAAATTATCTGCCATTGCTTTTGCCAAATGGACTTTTCCATCCAAAAGCAATCCAACAGATTCAAAATAACTATCCCAACCATACATTTCATTGAATCTACCACCAGGAACTACAAATGGAACTCCTTTAATTTCTCCGTTTCTATTTTCAAGTTTAAGACTTAAAATACCTGGTTTTGTGTCGATAGATTTTACATATTGGGGCGTTATATATTCAGGCAACTTTACTGCCATTATAGGTAGTTTCTTTTCTAGCTCTTTATAATATGCATATCCTTCTTTATCTGTGTATGGAACATAAACAGGAAGTATATTTGCGGTAAGAGAATCGTTTTTGTCATCATTTATCAGGCGACTTACTCCAGTACTATCCATCGTTCTGGTCAAACCGCTCCAGTAATACTCTCGAATCATTCTAGAAATTCGATCCACAGGAGGTTCTTTTATTTTTTCTATTGAAATATTTGCTATATCGCGACCTTCTAATTTTTGTATCACTAGTTCTTGAAGTAAATTAGAGAGATGGTAAGTTCCTTTGATGATTTCTTTACCTCCATCATCTGAAATAACTGCAAACTCTTTGGGGCCTTGGTCTTCTATTGTAATTTTTTTATCTCCGTCTGTATCTTCTTGGCTTAAGAGTTTGTATAAGGTAGCTTTAATGTCTAAATTAAATTTCATACTTCTTTTGATGTCAATCTATTCAAGAAAAACAAGGCTATAAGGATAATAGACATGGGTAATAGCGATAGGTAAAACACCTTATTCCCGCCAAGTACATCAAACAAATATCCAATAATCAGCGAGCCTAAGGTACCTCCAATGGCTGAGGAGAATGTTAAGATTCCTGCCAAGGCACTGTGCTCTTCTTTTTTAGTTGAGGATAATACCGTTGAGCTTACTAAAGGATATAATGGAGCGAGGAACAATCCTATCAATGGAAATAAAAATGATACCAAAGGAAGTTCTGCCACAGTGTTTATCGTATTGTTGTCTACCTGATTTGCCATCGGTAATACCAATACGACTAAAATAGCAGCAAGAATGAGCCCAGAAATAGCAATATAAATCCATTTGATATATTTCACCAAAAGCCCGGTAAGGAATCTTCCTATTGCAAAAGAAGACATCAAAATCACTGCCATCTGTGTTGCCAATTTTGGTGTGATGTGAAGAATATCTTTATTAAATGTTGGTAACCATGTCATAATACCCTGCTCGGTCATTACATAAAAGAAAGCGAACAACGCAAAGATCCAAATAGCGGGTTTTGTGAAGAGTTGCAACATCTTCAAGATATCTTCTCTTATGGAAGAATTTGATCTTTCTACTGAAATATCAAACTTCGAAAACAGAAGAATAAAAAATGATATCAGGATGATAAAAGCCATTAATACATAACCTCTTAACCATCCATTAGGATCTGTATCATCATAAAATAAGGGGAAGACTAGGTACATGAAAATAATACCCACCATAAAAATAGTCTCTACCCAACTCATCAATAAACTGTGACCTTTTTTAGAATCTGTTACGTATCCAATAAGGGCATAAACAGATACTTTTACAATAGCAAAACTCATCCCAGTACAGAGAAATAATAGTTTCACTGACCAAAATGAATTCCCATAATACATTCCTATGCATCCGAAAAAGACAATTGCCAAACCGATAAGCATGGCTTTCTTATATCCTAGTTTTGGTAAAATTGAACCCACTAGAAAAGACACAAAAGCAATAGTGAGATCTTTGAATAATTCGAGCACAGCAGCTTCAGGTTTTGCAACTCCATAGATCGTCTGAGAACGTTCTACTAAAATTCCAACACTATTCAATAATGCAGCAAACACAAAATAGTTTAAGAAGAGCGCTGCCTTTATTCCTAAATGCTTCATGATTCTGATTCTTTAGTTCTTGGCATGTTTAATCCAAGTGCCAAAAATGCAGAAATAGCAAAGAAAACACCTCCAAAGAGTATCGCATTTATCGCACTATCATTTAGTAGGTATTTAACAATAGGGCCAAACGAAACTGTCTCTATTAACATCGGAATTACAATCATCATATTCACGATTCCCATATAGACACCTCTTCGATCGGAGGGAATTACTTTTGATACCATTGCGTAGGGAATTCCCATCATAGCTGCCCAACCAATTCCTAAAAATACCATCGGAAGAAGAAGTACATATTCATTCTGGATATAGGGCATGGAGAGCATGGCAATGGCTGTTAAAAACAGGCTAAAGACATATATTTTTTTCGAACCATGTTTTGCTGCTAAAGGAACTAATGCTAAAGCAACAATCATGGTTACAAAATTATAGGTTCCGTTCATCAGTCCTACCTGAGCTAAAGCTTCTTCTGCTGTTATTCCTGATATAGAGCTTTTCAGCATTGGAGAAATGAACTGCCAATAAATGAATAACGCATACCATTGGAAGAAATAAACCGCCGACAATCGCCACATAAACTTTGGCATATCAGCAATGGCTTCAGAGGCTTCCATTAGAGGCATCAATAAATCTCCAAATTTTTTTATCGCATTCTTGTCTGGGTTGTTCTTTATGAGTTTGTATAAGAATAACAACCAGAAAAATGCAATCACCAGCATTACGATGACCAGTAAATTATAATTTTCAAATAGATAAGGTACAAGATATCCTATTCCCAACCCAATTATAATTGGGACAGACAAGACAACAATTAGTGCACTAAAAACTTGTACCAAAGGGTGTGGTTTCGCTTTATTAAATTCCTTAATTTCTTTTAACTCTTCTTCTGTAGGTGGAATTTCAGGAGTTTTCCATACCGACCACATTACTGTTCCAATCGATGCTAATGCGCCCAAGAAGAAGGAATAATATACCCAAGTAGGAATCGCATTTGTGGCCTCAACACCAGAAGGTGCACTAAACCAATCCTGAAAAAGCCATAGAGAAAAGTTTGCAACGGTGATTCCAGCTCCTACAAACAGGCTTTGCATTTGATACCCGAATGTTAACTGTTTGTCTGGTAATTTATCTCCTACAAAGGCTCTATATGGCTCCATAGCAGTATTATTGGCAGCATCTAATATCCAAAGTAACCCTACTGCAAACCACAGTTCAGGGCTAAATGGGAATGCAAATAGACACAAGCTTGCTAAAATCGCACCAATGAGAAAATATGGTTTTCGCCTTCCCCATCGAACAGACCAAGTTTTATCGGAAATCGCACCAATAATTGGTTGAATGAGTAATCCGGTTACAGGTCCTGCAAGATTTAATAAGGGTAATTCATCATGATGTGCGCCAAGAAATTCAAAAATTGGGTTTACAGCTGATTGTTGTAAACCGAAACTAAACTGAATTCCAAAGAACCCCACATTCATGTTCCATATTTGCCAAAAAGATAAGTTTGGCTTTTTCAATTTTAATATGCCGCCCATATGATTGTTTTTAGTTAGCTGTTGATGTTTTTATAATTAAATTCTACACCTTAATATGGTAACTACCTATTCCAAAATAGGCATATAAACTTCTGTAACCCAATTAATCTCATTTTCACCAGAATGAGGGTCATTAAAATAGAACTCAATAGGTAAAGGACTGATTTCTATACCCTCTTTTGCAGCATATTCTACTATAGAAAACCAACTTCGATCAGAAATAATATAGTTGCCATTAAATGTAATTTTCAAGGCTTTTTGTGCGGGAATTGTTTTGAAAACAATATCACCGATATTTTTATAATTTTCTTGTTTTGGTACTGGAAAACAAAAATCAAAATTCAAAGCTTCTGTGGCAAAATCCCAATGAGTGACATCTAAAAGTGGAAAATCTTTAATCTTAAAGTCATTCGCTCGAAAAAAATCAACCAAAGTTTTATTATAGAACATCATTTTATTTGCTTTGGTCTGCATAGTAGCATCTTTCACAGAAGTACACGCACAATATCTCTCTGGAATTTGTGCTTCTGTTACTTTAGAAATTTTATACTGCTTCTGATGTTTAGTAAGTATTCCTAATTGTTCTTTTGCTTTGGAAATACTAAATCTCACAAAATCGTTTTTTACAAAAGGGACAATCATTTTTTGTTTCCAATAATTGTTATGATCTGTAAACTTTGCAGAGACACGTGAAATGGATTCATTGACACGCTCAAATTCCCAATTTATTTCAATAAGCGAATCATTATTCTCGTAGATTTCCGAAAACCGAATAGCGGTTGGATATCTATCGATTAAGAACTCTTCATTTTGAACTTTAGAATTATTTCTTCCATTCTGGAATTCTAAATAGATGGCACCTGGTGTATGTTTTGTTTTAAAACTTACAGAATAATGATAACTTCTAAGAAAAAAGTACCAGCTTAAAAGAGCAATGGCGCCTAGTGCAATGATATACAGAATCCTTTTTTTCAAACTTCAAAAATATTTTTATTCCTTCGTTGGTTTTAATTGTACATTATTCACGACCAAACTCCCTATATTTCTTCCTTGTGATAATCCGTTAACAATAGCAGCCATGTAATGAATTCCACCATATAATCTACTCATAGCAGCTTCGTCTGCAGCTTTGTTAAAAGATGGGAACGAACGAACAGGTAACCCATAAGGAATTTCAGAAGTATCATCAAAAGCAAAATTATCGCCAAATATTGAGGTGAGTATTGTAGAGGCAGCACCAGAAACTACAGAATGCCCGCTCGTGTATTCAGGAAAAGGAGGGGTTTGTAGAATCGGTTTCCACTCTTCGTCTATATGCTCATTGATTAATGTTTCTGGTCTGATCAAATTAGACCTATATTTTTCATCCCAACAACTAATGAATCCATCGAAAATCCCAATAGATGTTTTTGTAAAAGTTGCAACGGTATCGTCAAAATTTGAAGTATTTTTCTGACAAGCTATTTTGGTAATTCCAATCCAATGAGCGCCTGGAGTTATTTTCTTGGAAGCAAACATCAAGTGTCCTCTTGTAACAGACACATAAGGATTGCAATCCCAAAATTGGGCGATTTGTATTTCTTCTGAATTGTCTCCTTTTTTTGTAATCTCCTTACTTACCGTATATACCTCTGTAAGTTCCTTAAAGAAAGCAGTATTTTTTTTAAGTGAAAATTCTGGGTGTTTTTCGGGTTTGAATTGTGAAGCAGAATCCAACACCATAGGACGTATCTTATTCCAATTAGGTTCTATAGCATCCATATAGGCAGGAGGAGTAGGTTGCCATCTGGATGGATCATTGGTATTTACCGTATATTTTGGCATGGTACGCGTCTGTGCATAATGGTCTTGATTCATCCATTCTTCAATGTGACTTACGACTTGAGTTGCATATGATTTGGTAGCTTTAAATTGTGTAGAATTTTTGTCTTCCCAAACAGAATATAGGCTGTCTCTGTAGGTCATGAGTTTATCTTCAGAGAAAATAAGTTTTTTACTCAATTCCAAATGTGCCATGAGTGCAGCCATTTCTATATGAACATTGGGCTGTTCAATTTTTGGAATTGCTGTTAAATTTGTTAGTTGCCCTGCCAAAGAGTTGTAATCTTCCTTTTGAGCAATAATTTCATAGGCAGCAATATTAGGGTACACATATACACGACTTGCAACGGGTGGCGAAAAGATATCGTGTACCATAATTTCGGTTACCTTATCTACACTTTTAAAAAAATCATTGGTTTCTATATCAATAGGTTCTTCGTTCTTACATGAGAAAAGAAAATTTACAAGTAATACAGCAAGTAAGAATCGTTTTTTTATCAATTTAAAATTCATAGAGTTGTACTTTTTCATTATTGAAAGTCGCTAGTAAGTAAGGTTTCTTGTTGATATGAATAATGGTAAGATGTCGTGCAGATTTAAACTGGAAGTCAAGTCCTAAGGTATTCCCTAATTGAATCTGTGCATCAGATTGAATCAATGCTCCAGGAAACGAGTCAAACCGCCCGTGATAAGGAATTACTCCAAAGAAGTTTCCTGCTGTCAATACTTCTTGCTTTCCATCATGATCAAAATCGTACTTTACAAATGTTTTAATAGGAGCTAATTGAAGTTCTTCCTGAAAAGGAACAAAATAGAAGTTCCCTTTTTCATTTTTTAAATATCCAGATGCAAGTGTTTGTACTTCAAATGTTTCTGATTTTTCTATAACTTCTTTTCCAAAGATTTGAACTACGGTTTGTCCTGCAAAATCTTGATAAGTATTGTATTTTTTTCTGAGATCAGGCATTTGTAACGCTAAATCATCAAAGGTAGTTATAGCGTACTCATCACCATGCTTATTGATCGTAACAATAGGGTCATACACTCCATCTTTATTAAAATCGTTGTAATATAGCTTCAGAGGAAATTTAGATGAGGCGGTAAGTTTTGAATTCGTTCCCCAGTTTCCTAATAAATAATCGATATCTCCGTCTTGATCGATGTCGTAAGAGATAATACTTTGCCAAAGACCACTTAAAAGCTCACCGGAAACTTCTTGTTCTACAAATGTGCCTTGTTGATGTTCCAAAAATAAGGGAGTCATCCATTCTCCTACAACAATCAAATCTTTTTTCCCATCCTGATTAAAGTCAGACCAAATGGCATCAGTAATCATTCCTAAAGGAAACTCTTGAATTTTTTTGAGTGTTCCATTTTCTTTACGAAGGATATATGAATTTGGAATTTCTCCATACTTATTAGTTACCGTATGCCCTCCAACAAATACATATTCTTCATCTGAAATAATGATTGAACTGTTTCCAAAAATGTCTTCAATAGTTTTGGCTTTACCAAATTGAGCATCTTCTTGCAGATATAGACGCGTACTCATTGATATGTGATTTTCTGGGAAAACAGATCCTGCAGTTGCTACCAGCAGGTCAGATTTTTTATCATTATTGATGTCCATTATTGCAGCGGAAACATCTTCTGCAATGGAATCCTGATAGACTGTTTTTGATTTTTGAAGTTGAAAAAGTCCTTCTTTTTGCAGATAAATTCTGGAAGGTTGACGATGAGAGCTCCCCAAAAAGATATCTTCTGTACCATCATGATTTAAGTCACCAACAGCAAGTGCTGGCCCTTGTTCAGAAACTTTGTAAGGAATTAAACGTTGACGATGGAAATCTACGTATGCATCCTCTTTATGTACAAAGTCAATCCCTAAATTATCCTCTACTTTTGTAAAGAGGTTTGCTGATGATTCATAAACATTCTGATTATTTTTTTGAGCTTTATTATCATCAATCAATAGAGTTTGATTGACAGCTATACTTCTCAGCATCTGTTCTTTTTGATTGGGCCATACAATTTTTATAGAATCTATTGTTGTATGTTGTCCATAACCAAAATGTACAATGGGTTCTGAGCTTGCCTGAAATCCTCTGGTTGTAGTAAGTTCTTTGTATTGTAAAATTCCATTGTGATAGCTATACACTTTTGTTCCAATACCTTTAGCGTTTTGTTCTGTACTCTTGAACGCAAGCTTTAGATAGTTTGCAGAGGCATTTGTTTTGTTTTCAAGAATTAATGCACTTTCGTTTAAGTTATTAATAACCAAATCCAAATCGCCATCATTATCTAGATCACCAAAGGCAGTAGCCCCAGAAACTAAGTTGTCTTTTACCAACCACTTTCCTGATTGATCATTAAATGCAAGTGTTCCGGTTCCTTCGTAAACGTAATTGTGTGTTTTACCAGAGGGCATCATATTCAGCGCTTCTTGATCTACAAGTTTGGTCTGATTTATTTTTTTTCGAATTTTTTCACTCGATACAAATTTGATAAAGTCTAAATCATTGGGTCGTTTAGGAATTCCGTTAGAAATAAACATGTCTTGATTTCCATCTTGATTATAGTCTTCAATTAAGACACTCCAACTCCAATCGGTAGCTGCAACACCACTTAATAAAGCCGTTTCCAGATATGGAGTGTTTTTCTGATTGATGTATAGCATGTTACGCGTATACTGATAGTGGTAACCAAATTGTTTTGTTCGTAACTGTAGTGTCTGATAGCTGTCGTCTCCTTCGGTAGATTTGATACTTTTTTCTTCTTGAGGTAACATATCTAAAGACATCAAATCGGGCCATCCGTCATGGTTGATATCGGCAGCATCATTTCCCATAGAAAAACGAGAAGTGTGTCCGAAATATGCTGTCAGTTCGTTCTTAAATGTACCATCACCTTGATTTATATAGTAGTAATCATCTTCATGAAAATCATTCCCTACATAAATATCAGGATAACCATCTTTATTGAAATCAGAAATATTTAAACCCAATCCGTATCCATTGATCCCTCCGTAAATTCCTGCTTCTTCACTTACATCTGTAAAGGTAGTGCCATCATTTCGCATTAAACGATCTCCTGTTTCGTACGTACGACGGTTACGTAAATCAACTTTCCCAAAGGATTCTGGAGTATGCACCGCATGGTTTAGTAGGTACATATCTAAATCACCATCCAAATCATAGTCAAAAAAGGCTGCTGAGGAACTGTAGGTATCAAAAT
This sequence comes from Polaribacter sp., assembly GCA_023258495.1. Classification (GTDB taxonomy): domain Bacteria; phylum Bacteroidota; class Bacteroidia; order Flavobacteriales; family Flavobacteriaceae; genus Polaribacter. The sequence goes on along the minus strand of JALQZD010000395.1, from coordinate 20,728 downwards.
CCAAACCGTATTTAGCAGATTGTTCAGAAAATGTGTTATCTCCATTATTGATGAACAGCTCATTATGGCCGTCAAAGCCATTAATTCCAACAACTGTACACACATAAATATCTAAGAACCCGTCATTATTTACATCTGCCATTACCGTACCAGTATTCCAAGTACTATTTCCTGCAACTCCTGCTGTTGTGGTAATGTCTTCAAATTGAAGATTTCCTTTGTTCAAATAGAGTTTATTTTTTAATTGATTAGCTGTTAGATAAATATCGGGTAAGCCATCATTATTGATATCACCAATAGAAACACCACCACCATTGTAAAAGTAAAGATAGTCCAAGATGTTGAGTTCATCTGTTGCTGTGACCTGATTGATAAAATCAACTCCCGATTGTTTAGGAGGTACATTTTTGAATACACTCCCTTCAGGCTTACAACGAACCATGCTCAACAGGATTATTCCGATACAGATAGCTCTATTCATTGATTTTAAATACTCTAGGGTTATTATCGTTAATTGCTGTGATGACAAACTGACTTCCTTTACGGTCTTTAAACACCTTAAGATGCTTGATTTCATCTTTCACAAAAAAGCCACTTTTTTGATAATCTTGCCATGTGAAATTAGCGTTTCCATCGTTAAGCAATACATCTCCATAACCAGAGTCTAATCGAGAATACTGGGGTTTGTATTCATAGTTGTTCCCTCCCATGATAATGTCCGTATTGCCATCGTTATTTACATCTATAGATTCAATATCGCATACACAAGAAAGTTGAATTCTATCTGGTAATTCTTTAATGGTAAAGTTGCCATTTCCTTGATTGATAGCGATTACTGAGCTAGGTGTATTTATTTGTTTTACAATAGAATTGTCTATAATTTCTTTAGAGAAAAGCTCTTGAACAGTTTTTTTTGCATATTCTGAGGCTTTTAAGTTTTGTTTTTTAAGTGATACCAATTGCGCCACAATTTCTTTTTTCTGATGGAGCGGGTAATCTTTGTTATCAAAAGATTGCGTTGTAATCTGCTCAATAGTACCATTATTATCAAAGTCATTGATCCATAACTTCATCGGTCTGTTTTTAGTGGGTGTATAGTGTGCATTTTTACCCTGATTCCCAAGTATCAAATCAATATCTCCATCACCGTCTATATCTGTTTCTTTGATAGCACCCCACCATCCATACAAACTATCTAATGAGGAATTAGAAGCTTTCAGAGAACCTCTTCTACCATTGAGAAATAGTTTAGGTGTTCCCCATTCTGAAACGGTGATCAAATCTTTTCTTCCATCATTGTTTGTGTCTGCCCAGGTGGCATCAGTGATCATTCCTGCTTTTTTCAGTGCAAATCCTTTTCGATCTGTCACATCCTTGAAATTCCCCTTATCATTTTCTAATAATAAATGTTTGGGGTCAATTCCATAGGTTCCTACCACACTTCTAGCACCAATAAACAGGTCTTCATCTCCATCATTGTCAAAATCATAAGATGTAATAATAGCTACATTATCTCCTGTAGAGGGAAGTTTTGTTTCTGAGCGAGTAAACCTTCCTTTACCATTGTTGAGATATAATCGGGTTTCCATTTTGTTCTGTCCTACTTCATTTCCTCCAGAGCCTACAACAAGATCTTGATCTCCGTCATTATCTACATCTAAAAATGTTGCTGCTGTGTCTTCATATGATTTATCATCTTCAAAAACCTTCTGAGGAATTTTACTCAAGATACCCTTTCCTTTGTGTAAATATAGTGTAGCAGATTGTCCGTTTGCGCCTCCTATAAAAATATCTTCATTTCCATCGCCATTAATATCGGCAGTAGCTAAAGCAGGGCCTTCTTGTGATAATTTTTTACTGATCAATCCTTCATAATTGAAGTCGTTATATAAATTTTCTGTATGCTTAACTACATTTTTATTTTTTACTTCGCTCAATAAGGACGGCGTAAATTTCTTCTTCTGAGGTTTGAATGTTTGGGATGCATCTTTTTGAGACAAGTTCAATGTTTGGTTCGATTTTACATTGCTAAGTCGAGTAAAAGCATCATTAGGCCAAATGATATGTATAGAATCTATTTCCTTTGTATTTCCTAACCCAATGGTCATAGGGTATTGCATTGAAGATTGAAATCCTCTCGATGGTATGAGTTCTTGAAAAATGATTTGATTGTCAAAAAAGAGTTTCACTTTTGTTCCAATAGCGAATTGATTTCCTTCTTGCCCTTTAAATTTTATTTTAATGTAATTGTGATTTTTCATTTCGGAAGCATTGTTTTTATAAACAAAGGCTTTCATATTCACATTATTCACTACGAGATCTAAATCACCATCATTGTCTAAATCGCCATATGCTGCACCATTTGATCTGCTAGGTTTCCCCAAACCCCAGGGCTTCGAAACATTGTCGAAAGTGAGGTTTTTATTGTTCTTATAGGTATAATTAGGAAGTGGAACAACTGGCATTTTATCAATAATGGAGTCTATGGTTTCTTTTTTACCGGTAAGCGCCATTTTTTGGATGATTTCATTCGCAAAGAAATCCACAAAATCTAAATCTGTAAGGTCATGATTGATCCCGTTTGTAATATATATATCTCTATATCCATCATTATCCATATCAAATAACAAACCTGCCCAACTCCAATCTGTAGCAGAAACTCCACTGAAATAGGCTATTTCAGAAAAACTTTCATTTCCATTATTTAACTGTAACGTATTTTGAATGTATTGCTGATAAAAATCTTTACTTTGTTTGAGTTTAAATACATCATATCCTTCAAATTCCATAACCGACTTTACTCTTTGGTCAGCTTCAGGAAGCATATCCGTAATGAAAATATCTGCCAATCCATCGTTGTTAATGTCTGCCATATCAACCCCCATCGCAGAAAGAGGCAAACGAGATACCCAATTTTTAATCTCCTCTGTAAAGGTTCCATCTTGGTTGTTGATATACAGATAATCTCGTTCGTAAAAGTCGTTAGAAACATAGATATCGGGGTATAAATCATGATTAATATCGCTAATCATTACACCCAGACCAAAGCCTATCAAACTACCGTAAATTCCTGCTTCTTCACTCACATCTGTAAAAACGTCACCATCATTTCTTAGAAGCATGTCTCCAACTCCTCTAAATATGTGAGGAACATTTTTCCAGTCTTGTGCTCTTACTTTTCGCTGTTCAGCATATCCTAAACTGCTTACGGGAATGTTACTGTTGTTGAGAATGTAGGCATCTAAATCGCCATCTTTGTCATAATCAAAAAAAGTAGCATGGGTAGAAAATCCTGTTTTTGCTAGATTGTATTCTTGTGCTTTTTGTGTAAAGGTTAAATCCCCGTTATTAATATAGAGATCGTTATCGTGATTATTTCCTTCTAAGTTTCCAGCATTGCTCACATAAATATCTAGAAGTCCGTCGTTGTTAATGTCTACCATATTTACTCCTGTAGACCAAGGTTTATTTCCTTCTACGCCTGCAGAGGCAGAAATATCTTCAAAGGTAAAATTACCTTTGTTTAAATAGAGTTTATTGGGACCCATGTTGGCTGTCATATAGATGTCTGCCAAACCATCATTATTGATGTCTCCAATAGCAACGCCTCCGCCGTTGTAGAAATTTCGGTATTTGAAAATATTAAACTTTTTTTGGTTTTTTACTTTATTCACAAAGTCAATTCCGGTCTGAGAAGAAGGGATTTCAGTAAAAAGTGTTTGCTTATCTTGTGTTTTTTCTGCACAAGAAAAAAAGTTAAGAAAACTTATTATGTAAGCGATTAGATAAATTCTGATTTGAATATTCTTTCTATCAAACATTCTTTGCATCTGTCATTCTTATTTTATTCATTTCAAATTGTAGGTTACTATCGAATCATTGTTTCTTCCTACAAGTAAATACATTCCTTTTTTTGTTGTAATCGTATCCATAGATTTAGATACTTTAGGAACATTTATTTCATAATCTGCGTAATAAAAATTCCCTTTTTGATTGTTCAAAAAAACTTCTCCTTTCGAGGCATCTAATCTACTTAATTGTGTGCTTATATCATAATTATTTCCTGCAAGTAAAATGTCTAAAAAGCCATCACTATTAAAATCATAAACTAGAATATCATTTACCGAAGATATTTGTCCCATAAAAGGTAGCGTGTGCTGAATGAACATATTGTCCCCTCTATTTTCAAGATAAACCGTAGCTAATTGAGACACCTTTCTTTTGGTTGCCTTTTTTAATCTGGACGAAGAAAGTATTTCTTTTACAGAAGCTTTTGAGTACTCTTTATGTGTAAGATATTTCTTTTTGATAAATGGTAATTGTTTTTCTAATTCTTCCTTTGGTGTTAAAATTGTTTCTTCTCCGTCAAAGTAATACGTAATGATAGGGTCTTTTTTTCCATTCAAATCAAAATCGTAATGATATAAGGTGACAGGTTCGCTTTTTGAAGCTTTTAGCCTGGAATTTAAGCCCCAGTTTCCTATAACAAAATCCATATCACCATCTTGATCAAAATCTGCAGATTTAATTACATTCCACCAACCATTCGATTTTTCAATCCCTTTTATTACTGTCTTTTTGAATGTATTGTTTTCATTTAAAAAAACAGTAATCGGCATCCAATGTCCTACTACGATTATATCTTTCTTCCCATCTTCGTTTACATCTTCAAAAACAATGTCTTTGGCATTCCCAATCCTTGAAAATTCTGGAGCAATTTTATCAGTAACATCAATAAACTGCCCGTCTCCAGTATTTTCGAGTATGAATTGTTGAGGAATTTCTCCAATTTCTGTCGGTTTTACATCAGAAAGAATCCATACGTCCAGATCATGATCATGATCAAAATCAAATAGTTTTACTTTAGAGGCATTGGTTTCAATGGTTTGAAATTGTGTTGTATCTTTTATGAAATTCCCCTTATGATTTACATATAGCCTAGGCTGAATGGCTTTTCCTTTTCTAAATTCATCTCCACCGCTCACTACAATAAGGTCTTGATATCCATCGTTGTTGATATCTCCAAAGACACTAGAAACATCTTCGCTGAGTGCATCTTGTTCAAATAAGGGTTTTTGAATTTCTGAAAATTCTCCAAGTTCATTCTGAAGGTACAGCGCAGAAGATTGCTTTTTTGATCCACAGATAAACAGATCGTTTAAACCATCATTATTCACATCTGCAACGGATATATCTGGACCGTTATTTGAGTATGTATAAGGAATTAAAGGGTCTCTATTAAAAGCTATCGTACTATTTTCCTTGTGTTTAAAAGGAATTATAGAGTTCACAGGCCGTAATAAAATTTTCTGATTTCTTCCCGTTATCGCATTGTTTTCTGTTGCATTTTTATAATTGAGTTCAAGGGTTTGATTCGCACGTATATTTTTTAGTAATTCTTGCTTGCCATCCGACCATAGCAGTTTTAAAGAATCGATTGACTGAGTTTTGCCCAATCCAAAATGTAGCTGAGGAGCAATAGCAGACAAGTACCCTCTTGTTGTGTAGTTTTCTTTCACCCATAATTTTTTGCCTGCATAAAGAATCACTTTTGCTCCAATTCCGAATGTATTGTTCTGTGGGCCTATAAATTTGACTTTTAAAAAGTGTACCTTTTCGTTGGGCGCCGATGTAGCTTGTATTGTTTTATTTTCTAAGACAAAAGCTGGATTGTTAGTATTATTGACAACAATGTCTAAATCGCCATCATTATCTAAATCACTATATACTGCGCCATGGCTATACGAGTTTGGATTGTTAGACAGCCACTTATTTGAAACATTTTCAAATTGTCGGTTTTGAAGATTTTTAAAAAAATAGTTGGGCACCTTCTTTTGTGGGATTTTTTTAATGAGTTGTAATTCTTTGTCTGTAAATTTTTTGTTCAGCTGTTTTTGAATTTCTCTATCAGATATGAAATTGATAAAATCCATATCGTTGGTAGCTCCTAATATTCCATTGGTAATATAGATATCACTATAGCCATCATTATCAAAATCAGCAATTAAGGGAGCCCAAGACCATTCTGTTGCAGAAATATTGCTCAAATAGCCGGTTTCTGAGAAATCAAAATTTTTCCTGTTGAAATGCAATGTATTTTGCATGAATTGCGGAGCATATCCATTTTTGATATAATTATAATAGGTCTGATACCCATATTCCTTTCCTGATTGTTTGTAAGTTTCCATGTTTTCAGGAAGCATATCTAAAGAAATAATATCAGTCCATCCATCATTATTTAGATCAGCAATATCATTCCCCATAGAAAAATGGGTGGTATGACCTAATTTATTTGGATTTTGATGAATGAGTTCTGTAAATGTTTTGTTTTTATTGTTTGCATATAGATAATCATTTTCAAAGAAATCATTTCCAACATAAATATCTGGGTACGAATCATTGTTTAAATCACTAACTCCTAACCCTAGTCCATACCCAATTTTTCCTTGAAAGATGCCAGAGCTTTTGGTTATATCTTTGAATCGACCATTCTGATTTTCATACAATCGATCTCCACTCAATGTATCTTTTTGTTTTCTTTTAACTCCTCTTCCATAATTACTATTGGGATGGACAGAATGATTCAATAAAAACATATCCAAATCATTGTCTTTGTCCATATCAAAAAAGACTGCTTGCGTTGCAAATGATAGGATATTGAGTCCATATCCTTTGGATTCCTCTTTGAACGTTGGAATTCCCTCCTCATTAGTTCCTTGATTGATATAGAGTAAGTTGTGTCCTTTAATTCCTCTGTAATCTCCTACTTTACAGATATACAAATCGAGTAGACCATCATTATTAATATCTACAACTGTAACCCCTGTCGTCCAGCCTTTATTATTAGTAATTTGAGCAGTCTCTGTAATGTCTTGAAACTCAAAATTGCCTTTGTTTAGGTATAACTTATCAGCGACCTGATTTCCTGTAAAATACAAATCGAGTAGGCCATCATTATTAAAATCAGATGTTGCAACTCCTGCACCATTATAAAAATAGAGGTAATTAAGGATGTTTAAGGATTGTGTATTTTTTATAGTATTGACAAAATTAATCCCTGTTTTTTTTGATGATATGGACTCAAATTGACTGCTGAAATCCAAGGGTTTTACCCTCTCGCATGAAAAGAATAACGTTATAAAAAAAACAAAATAAATACTCCTTAGTAACACGCTACAATATATAAAAGCTTATCAATATAAGATTGCAAAAAAAACTTTTTTGAAAAGAATCCCTGCATCCGAAAGTTAGACCTAGAGACTACTATACTTTTAGAAGAGATCTCATTTTTAAAATTGTTAATGAGTTGTACGAAAAGAAAAGAGGTTGTCAATACTTAACAACCTCTTTTACATTTATATAACACAAACAATGCTACATGAGAACAGTTTAATTCTTAATATCCTGGGTTTTGTGCTAGATTTGGATTTGATACTAAGGCTGCTAATGGAATAGGGAATAATCTTCTATTCGCGTCTCCAATAGCACTTGGATCTTTATACTCCCAATCTTTGGTAAACTGTCCAAATCTTAGTAGATCATTTCTTCTCCAAAACTCATAGTATAATTCACGACCTCTTTCATCAATCATATCCTGTAGAGATACATTAGCTAATGCACTCGCTCCACGCAATGCTCTCAACTGATTAACCATTGCAGTTGCATCACCGCCATTTCTTAAGGTAGCTTCTGCTTTCATTAAGAAAGCATCTGCATATCTAAAGATAATCTCGTGTGCTCTAAAGGATTGTGATCCGCCTGCGACTCCTGGAGGCATTGGATTAGGATGATATTTAATAATTCTGATTCCATTAGTTTCATTACTATTGGTAAGGCTTAAGTCTTTTGTAAAACTTAATGGATTTCCAGATCTATCTGTTAAAGCTGCACCACTACCAGAGTATTGTTGTCCTTGTAAGAACCCATATCCAATTCCCCAGTTTGAGGTATTATCTGCTGTAGTTGCATCAGGCACCCATCCTCTTCGTTCTTCTTGATTAGAGCCCATATAATTTTGGTTGGCATCTCCTTCAAATAAATCATAGAATTCAGCTAGCGTAGAAAAACCATTCCAACCACCACCACCATTATCTGGAGTTGTCATATTGTAATGTAGTCCATTCCATATACGGTTTCCAATACCTAATGATTCGTTAGCATACCAAATAGTTTCTGTATCTACAGCTGGATTAAAGATATTGAAGTAATCTGCCGCTAAAGCATAGCCTTCACCGGTAATACCATCAATCAAACTTATAATTTGCCCATAATTAGGTGCAGCACCTGTGTAACGTTCGCTATTTAACATTACTTTGGCCAACAAATATCGAGCAGCTGATTTAGAAGCACGACTTGTTGCTGCACTAGGTCCTACTGCAGGTAAATCTGAAATAGCTTCGTTCAAATCTTGAACAATAAAATCATACGCCTCTTGCGATGACAACACTGTAGGAATTGATGAACCAGGGTCAGTTGCATTTCTAAAAGGAGCAACTCCCCAGAAATCCAACACAAAATACATATTAAAAGCTCGCAAAAATTTAGCTTCTGCAGCCTGTTGCGCACTTGCTTGACTCAATGGATCAATAATTTCTGTAGCCCTGTATGCATTTCCATTCAATTGATTCCAAGTTGTCAGTATAAACCCGTGATCCTGTTTCCAGGTGTGATTATGTAATTGTCTCCAAATACCATTATCACTCCAGTCTGTTCCACGCGTTGGAACTAACGTCTCGTCCGTAGTTACTTCATTCAAAGCAAAAAAGTTTGCTTGGTCTCCCAACATTCCATATGTTGCTTGGTAAACAGATGTCAAAGATCCTGCAACATCTTCTACTCCTTCAAATTCAGGAGTTTCTTGCAATAAAGAATCTGTACCTTCTATTGTTAAGTCTGTACATGATAATACTGTTACCATCGCAAACATGGCTAGAAATAGTTTTCTCATTCTTGTAAATAAATTTTTCATGTTTTTCTAAAATTTTGCGTTAATACCAAACGTAAAGGTTCTTGGATTTGGGAAAGCTCCATAATCAATTCCTAACGTAGGTAGTCCTCCATCAGTTCTACTACTTACTTCTGGATCTAAACCTGAATAACCAGTAAATAGAAGTAAGTTTTGTCCTGTTAATGTTAATTGTACTGAGTCAAACCAAGAAGATTCTTTCATAGGAACATTGTAGGATGCAGATAATGTCTGTAATCGTACAAAATCTCCTTTTTCCAAAAATCTAGTACTTGGATCCGCAGCAGCGTTCAAAGATTCTCCGCTTGTAAGTGTAGATGCTAGTACATTTCTACCCGAAGCAAAGGAACCTGCTGTAAAGAATGCATTCTGTGTTGCATTGTAAATGTAGTGTCCAAACTGCCCTGTAAAGTAAGCATTAAAGCTCCAGTTTTTATAGGTAGCACTTGTAGATAAACCTCCAGTGATTGTAGGTAAAGCACTCTTTCCTACAAATAAAGGATCCCCTCCATTTCTATACACAGGCTGTCCTTGAGCATCAAATCCTCTAAAGTCTCTAACATACCACGAGAACAGTGGTTGTCCTTGTGCTAAATTTTGAGCAAAAGCACCTGATAATCCTTGCCCGTTAATTGCTCCAGAAATATACTCCCCACTTAATGATTCTACATTATTGTAGTTGTATGCAATATTAAAGTCAGCATCCCAAGTAAATTCGTCTCCTTGTACAAAATCGTATCCCAAAGCAAATTCAATACCTCTGTTTATAATTTTAGAGTCTGGTAAATTTTGAAATTGGAATGGCTGAATCGCAGGTTGCGCAGATTGAATCAAGAACAATAAGTCTCTTGTACTTTTGTTATAGTAGTCAATTGTACCTCTCAAACGATCATTATTGAAACCGAAATCAATACCAGCTCCATATTGGAATGTGCTTTCCCACTTTAAGTCTTGATTCTCAAAAGCAACAACACCAGTACCTGGAACAACAACTTCTCCTGCTTCATTAATACCAATACCATTAAATCTCGTTCTTCTTACGGCATTACCATAACCAACACCTTCTTGGTTTCCTGTAAGTCCTGCATTGATTCTCAACTTTAAGGTAGAAACATTATCTGGAATGAAATCTTCTTCAGTTAATTTCCATGCAAAAGCTCCTGAAGGGAAATATCCGTATTGATTTCCTGCTCCAAAGGCAGTAGAACCATCTGCTCTGAATGTAGCAGTAAGTAAGTATTTATCGAATAGACTATAGTTTACTCTCGCAAAGAATGATTGTAATTCGTCATAATTATCAAACGTATCAACTGCCAGTGCTCTTAAGTCTGAAGGTGTTGTAAGGTTCACGAAATCAATAGGTAATCCGTCTTGAAGTCTTGTTACAAAAACGTTACCAGCACCAATATTACCTCCCTGGAATGCAGTTGCGTAAGCAAATTGCTGATAATCTCCAGTAATTTGAGAGGCTACACTATTGGTTGCACTTGAAAGAACATTACCCATTGCATCTAAATCTGTCGTATTAAAGCCCCATCCTTGAGCGTTAGTTCCTTTACGATCAAACTTTTGATAAGAGAATCCTAATAGCACATCCAAAGTAGAATTTTTAGTGGACTTCTTATAATTCATGGTAGCTTCTAACAATGAATTTGTAAATTCAAAATCGTTATAAGTTCCTCTACCATTACCTTGAATACCACCTCCAATAGCAACAATGTTTGAATTACTCACACCTCTAGTATCAGCATTCGATTTGTCATATCCAAATTTTACATTTGCAGAAATATTTTCAGTTAATTGATAGTCTGCACCAAGGCTAAATAAAAGACGATTGGTATCGGTAGTATTCTGTGTATTCGCTAGTAAGTTTGCAGGATTAATTAAACCTCCAGTATTGTCGAAGGTAGGATCAGATGACCATGTTGGGTTAGCTGCATAAGCCGATCCAATTAAATCTCCTTGAAAACCAGCAGTCCCTGCTAGCGGAGGTGTCTGATCGTCTACATCCGAAATTGTTCCTTGGAACGTCAACTTCAATTTGTCTTTGAGAAGTCTTTGTTGCCAATTTAAACGAAGATCAAATCTTTTTAATTGTGATTTTTCCACGATTCCTTGCTGGTTTGAAAGTCCCATAGAAGCTCTCAGGCTCCCTGACTTGTAACCTTTATTATATGCAAAGTTCTGAGTTACTGATGTCGAATTTCTGTATATGACATCTTGCCAATCTGTAATGTTACCAAAATCTCTATCGTTTGCATTAAATCCTAATCTTGCACTTTCACTTAAATATTCTTGTGCGGTTAGTAAATCAAACGTTTTTGCTGGGTTTGAAAAACTAAATTGTGAAGTGTATTCAAAAGAGTCTTTCCCAGCTTTCCCAGATTTTGTAGTGATAATTACCACACCATTCGCACCTCTAGATCCATAAATAGCTGTTGCAGAAGCATCTTTCAAAATACTAATGCTTTCAATATCATTCGGATTTAAGAATATTAATGGGTTTTTTGATGGGTTTGCCCCTACTCCAGGTACATCTGTTCCCGCTGTATTAGAGCCTTCTGCTAATGGAATTCCATCTACAACAAATAATGGATTATTATTTGCACGAACTGAGTTAGTTCCTCGAATTCGAATATTAACTCCTGCCCCAGGCTCACCACTTGTTTGGGTAATCTGTACCCCTGCAGTTTTTCCTTGAATTAATTGTTCAGGAGAAGTAATGACCCCTTTGTTAAATTCAGCAGCGCTAACAGAAGTAACGGCTCCGGTAGCATCTTTAACCGTGGTTGTACCATAACCAATTACCACAATCTCATCTAATTGAGTAGAATCTTCAACTAGCGTTACATTAATGGTATTTTTACCATCTACAGCAACTTCTTGAGTTTTGTATCCCAGATAGCTAAAGACCAATGTTGCATTTGAAGATTTCAGTGTAATACTGTAGCTTCCATTAAAATCAGTCTGTGTACCATTTGTTGATCCTTTTTCCACAACAGATACTCCAGGCAGGGTTCCAGAACTATCTGAAACAACTCCTTTGACAACTGTTTGACCATACATCATACCCACTGTCAATAAAAAGACAGGCAGTATTAAAAGTTTCTTGAGTAAGTTATTTTTCATATTTCATTAAAGTTTAATTGAGTTGTAATGTAAGTTTTTGACATACTTTAAGATTTTTTAACTTATTATTAACACGCAAAGTCTTCTTTTTTTTTCGAGTTTCAAAATTTTAGAACTGGAAATTTACGAAATAAAAACGAAAACGTTTTCGAAATTAAGGAATTATTAAATAAATTGGTTTTTTTTGAGAATAATTAAATATACAAGGATTTTATATATTTATCAAGCCGATTTGGAGTTGGATATGATGATGTTAAAAAAAGAATTAGAAGAATTTGAAATCTCCTTTTTATGCCGAATGTGACTTTAAAGAAAATAGCCGATGAACTAGGGATTTCTATCGCAACGGCATCAAAAGCATTGAAAGGTTATCCAGATATTAGTGATGCTACTAAGAAAAGGGTTTTAGACCTGGCTGAAAAATTAAATTACAGGCCTAATTCTTTTGCTCAAAGTTTGCGCAGTAGTGAATCTCAGATTATAGGATTGATCATTCCTGAAATTACTCATGATTTTTTTGCCAAAGTAATTCATGGTGTGATTACCTGTGCAAAAAGTAATGGGTATGCGGTGATTGTCTTACAATCTGGTGACTCTTACGAAAAAGAAAAAGAACAATTGGGGATGCTTCTAGACAAAAATGTGGACGGAGTTTTAATTTCGCTCTCTAATAACACCAAAGATATTGGACACATCAAAGAGATTAAGAGTAAAGGGATTCCTTTAGTACTATATGACAGAATATACAAATTGTTAGATTGTTCAAAAGTTGTGATCAATGATAAAAAAGCGGCATACAATGCAACAACACACTTGATTCATACAGGATGTAAAAAGATTGCTCACATTGGAGGTAATTTAGATCCCCAAACTACCATTGATCGTTTCCTAGGTTACAAAGCTGCCATAGATGATAGTGATATTGAATACGATAAATCGTTAGTGTATATTGCTAAAAATTTATCGTTTGATGATGGATATCAAATTGCAGAACAGATGATGAAAGATCATAAAGATTTGGATGGGATTTTTGCACTTACCGATACCATAGCAACGGGAGTTTTGATGAAATTAAAAGAAATGGAAGTTCAAATTCCAGAACAGATATCGCTCATTGGTTTTAGCAATTGGTTTTTAACGAGTGTTACGACACCTAAAATATCGACTGTTAACCAACCCGGATTTGAAATGGGATGTAAAGCATTTGATTTGCTCTTCAAAGAAATCCAAGCAAAAAAGCATGGAATGCTATTTGAAAAAGAAATTGTTGAATTGCCTACAGAACTCATCTTGAGAAACTCTACAAAACCTTTGTAGTTCGAAAAGGTTTTCGTATCCGAAATAACTATTCTTTCAAAAAGAAATTTTTTTTATACATCACAAGCAATTAATTTGTTCATCATTACGAATTGAAATGATTAAAATTTTTCTGATGAAACATATTCTCATTACTATCTTAATTATCAGTGGTATACAAGTTTATTCCCAAAATGATGAATGGAATATTTCTACTACCGATAACTCAAATTACACCGGAATTGTAGTTGCCAATGGAAGAATAGGTATTTTGCCTTCAAAGCATCTTTTTAAGACCGAACAAATCATACTGAATAATGTCTACGATAAGGAGTCACCTCTTGGGGTAAGTCGAATTTTATTGGGTATGAACTTTCAAAATATCCAAATAGAAATTAACGGAGAGGAAATAGAGGAAGACCATATTTCTAATTGGAGTCAAAGGCTTGATATGAAGAAGGCTGCCTTTACAACTCAATTTACATACAAAAACAAAGCTCATATCAGCTACACCATGTATGCACTGCGAAATGTACCTTACGCGGGATATTTAGATGTGACCATCAAAGCAAAAGAAAATATCAATGTAAAAGTGATAGCTTCTATTGAAACACCCGAAGAATATCAGAATCCGACCAGCACATTCAGGATTTTAAGGGATTTAGAAACTACCATGCCCATTCTTCAAACAGTAGCAAAAAGTAGACTGGGACGTCATACAGTTGCTGCTTCGGGCACTTTTATTTGGCACGACATCAATAGTACCAGAGAGCATCAAAGACCAGAGCTCATGCATACCAAAGTATCAGATTATTTCAATCAACTTGCTTTTGAACGTGTCGTTAAGAAAGGAGAAACATTAGATTTTGCATGGACTGCCGCGCAAACCTCTACACAAGATTTTAATGATCCACAGTCGGAATCAGAACGCTTTGTTATTTTTAATTTGTTAACTCCCAAAAAAGATTTATTGAAGGAACATATACATCTATGGAAGGAGCTTTGGCAAGGTGACATCGTCATCGAAGGTGATCTGCAATCACAGCAAGACATTCGTTTGGCTTTATATCATTTATATGCCTTTGGGAGAGATGATTCTGATTTAAGCATTGCCCCTATGGGACTATCTTCACAAAATTACAACGGACATATTTTTTGGGATACCGAACTATGGATGTATCCACCTATTTTGTTATTGAATCAAGGCATTGCTCGTTCTCTGGTAAATTACAGGTCCGATCGATTGGACAAGGCCAAACAGAAAGCTGTAAATTTTGGATACAAAGGAGCAATGTTTCCTTGGGAGAGTGATGATACAGGTGAAGAAGCTACTCCAGCTTGGGCACTTACAGGCACTTTTGAACACCATATAACGGCAGATGTAGCTATTGCTTTTTGGAATTACTATCGGGTTACCAAAGATGAAAAATGGTTGAAAGAAAGGGGATATCCTATGTTGAAGGAAGTTGCTGATTATTGGGTAAGTCGATCTACTAAAAATAACGATGGTAGTTACTCTATTAAGAATGTGGTGGGAGCGAATGAGTTTGCTCCCAATGTAGATGATAATGCCTTTACAAATGGAGCTGCTATTACAGCGTTACAATATGCAACATTAGCTGCAAAAGTATTGGGTATGACACCCAATTCTGATTGGGAAAAAGTAGCTGGTGCAATCAAAATTCATCGTTTTTCTGACGGGACAACTATGGAGCATAGCAAATATGATGGTGATCGCATTAAACAAGCCGATGTAAACTTATTAAGTTATCCTTTAAACATTGTTTCAGATACCCCTACGATTTTAAAAGACTTACACTATTATGAACCCAAACTGGCTAAGGAAGGTCCTGCTATGGGCAAATCTGTTTTTGCCGTATTGTATGCACGATTGGGCGATGCAGAAAATGCATTCCGGCTTTTTAAAGAAAGTTATGAACCCAATAAACGCCCCCCTTTTGGTGCATTGTCAGAGACAGCTACAGCCACACATCCTTATTTTGCAACAGGAGCTGGAGGTATGCTACAAACTGTTTTGTTTGGATTTGGAGGTTTGGATATCTCAGAAGAAGGGATCGTTCAAGAAAATCCAATACTACCCAAACAATGGAAGTCATTAACCATTAAAGGAGTAGGTCCTGAAAAAAAGATATACAAGATTGAAAAATAAACAACAGTATGAATGCTTTCTCCTTACGCTTTGTTTTATGGCTCTTGTATCATGTCAAAAAACAAAAAAAGCACCACCTAAATATCAACATATGGTAATAGATAGTATCGCTGTGAAGGCAGAAGAAATGTACAGACCTGTATTTCATTTCACACCCAAAGAAAATTGGATGAACGATCCGAACGGAATGGTATATTATCAAGGAGAATATCACCTCTTTTATCAATATTATCCAGACGATACGGTTTGGGGACCTATGCATTGGGGTCATGCAGTATCCAAAGATATGATTCATTGGCAACGACTCCCCATCGCAATATATCCAGATGAAAAAGGATATATTTTCAGTGGTAGTTGTGTGGTTGACTGGAACAACACCTCAGGGTTGGGTTCTAAACAAAATCCTCCGATGATTGCCATTTACACCTATCATGATCCGGAAGGTGAAAAGTCAGGGGAAATCACATTCCAAAGTCAGGCAATAGCTTACAGTCTGGACAAAGGAAGAACATGGAGTAAATACGAAGGGAATCCCGTTATTCCGAATCCAGGAATTCGAGATTTTAGAGACCCGAAAGTAATTTGGCATAGAGAATCAAAACAGTGGGTCATGGTGTTGGCTGTTAAAGATCGTATTAATTTTTACAGTTCTAAAAATTTAAAAGACTGGCAATTAGAGAGCGAATTCAAGAAACAATATGAAACTGATGAAGGTGTCTGGGAGTGTCCAGATTTATTTTCATTAATCGATCAGGATGGTCATGAAAAATGGGTGCTTTTGGTAAGCGTCAATTCTAAGGGTCCGCAAGGAGGCTCCGCGACCCAATATTTGGTGGGTAATTTTGATGGGAACACTTTTTTGCCAGATCATACAGAAACGAAATGGGTAGACTTTGGAGCAGATAATTATGCAGGAGTCACCTTTAGTGATATCCCAAATGTAGATGGTCGGAGACTATTTATGGGTTGGATGAGCAATTGGCAATATGCTCAGGTTGTCCCTACCGAAAAATGGAGAAGTGCTATGACTATTCCCAGAGAATTGACGTTAAAAAAGATGGGAGAGAAACATTTATTATGTTCAAAACCAGTTCAGGAGATGGAGGCAATTTTGAAACCTTCTAAACGCATTACGGAGAACGAATATCGGTCTTCTCAAATTTCTTATGCTATTGAGATCGATGAGACGCTTACTAGTGCTTCTATAAGGTTTTCAAACGAGTTGGATGAATCCTTTACAATAGCTATTGAAAATGGAGAGATCGTTACAGATAGAACACAAGCAGGTAAAAACACGTTTAGTAAAGATTTTGGAGTAATTCATAAAGCACAGCTTCCTTTTAAAGAAATATCCAATGTAAAGCTTTTTGTAGATACTTCATCCGTTGAATTGTTTGTGAATGATGGAGCCTTTGTCATGACAGAGTTATTATTTCCAACTACACCATTATCAATCATCTCAACAAAAGGAATTCATCAATTTAAATTTTCAGCAATCCAATCCATTTGGAAATAAAATTACTAGGTATGAATCGTAAACTTATAAATTGGTCTATTACCGTAGCTTTGGCAGGGTTTTTATTTGGTTTTGATACGGTTGTCATTTCAGGAGCCAATCAACCGATTAAAGAGCTATGGAATACATCTCCTCTTTTTCACGGAACTTTCATCATGTCAATGGCATTATGGGGAACCGTATTGGGAGCATTGTTTGGAGGTATCCCTTGTGATAAATTTGGTCGTAAAAAAACCTTATTCTGGATAGGGATATTGTATTTAATTTCCGCTATAGGATCTGCACTGGCCACTGACCCGTATACATTTTCTTTTTTTAGATTCATCGGAGGAGTGGGTGTAGGAGCTTCCTCAGTTGCCGCTCCTATATACATCTCAGAAATTTCTTCTGCTCAAAACAGAGGAAAACTTGTTGCACTCTACCAGTTTAATATTGTTTTCGGGATTTTTATTGCGTTTATTTCTAACTATTTGTTAAAGGGATTTGGAGGAACAAACGATTGGCGCTGGATGCTTGGTATAGAGGCTGTTCCTGCTTTTGTATACATTTTTATGATGTTCAGAGTACCCAATAGTCCAAGGTGGTTAGCATTGCAAAAACAAGATGATGATAAAGCCATCCAAGTTTTGAACTTTATATACAGCAAAGAGAAAGCAGTGCAGCAATTGAATGAAATCAAAAAGGATTTGCTAGATGCAATGACAGGGGAGCGACTCTTCCAAAAGAAGTACAATAAAGTGTTGTGGCTAGGCTTTTTGATCGCCTTTTTTAACCAGTTATCAGGAATCAATTTTGTACTTTATTATGCTCCTGAGATATTGGAACGTTCCGGTTTGGCAGCCAAAGAGTCACTCTTTAGTTCTATCTCTATTGGTCTAGTTAATTTGGTGTTTACCTTTGTAGGTGTTTACTTGATAGACAAGCTCGGACGTCGCCAACTCATCAAAATTGGATCTGTAGGTTATATTGTGAGCTTAGCCATGGTAGGTTGGTGTTTTTACAACGCTTCCAGTTCTACTATACTGTTATCATTTATTCTCATGTTTGTAGCATCTCATGCCATTGGTCAGGGCGCGGTTATTTGGGTGTTTATTTCTGAAATATTTCCCAACAATGTTCGAGCGAGTGGTCAATCTTGGGGGACAGGAACTCATTGGGTTTTTGCAGCGCTAATAACATTGATAACGCCGTTATTTTTAGATGAGAATGAAGGGATTTTTAAAGAAAATCCGTGGCCCATTTTTATATTTTTTTCAGTGATGATGATTGTTCAATTGCTCTGGGCACAATTTAAAATGCCAGAAACCAAAGGAAAGTCATTGGAATCACTTTCAGAAGAACTTGCAAACGACAACTAAAAATATTGTAGTGAAGAAAATCATATGCTTTGGAGAAGTTCTCTGGGACGTATTCCCCACTTATAAAAGAATTGGTGGAGCACCTCTAAACGTAGCTGTTCGATTAGCATCATTTCAAAATGATGTAAGCCTAATTAGTAAGATTGGACAGGATGAAGAAGGGATCAAAATCATTGATTATCTCAGCAAAAAGGGAGTCAATGTAGCATGTCTTCAAAAAGATAACGAACTAAAAACAGGGAGTGTTAGTGTTCTTTTAGATGGAGAAGGATCAGCTTCTTATACGATAGATTCCCCCAGAGCTTGGGATACTATTGGATTTGATGAAAAAGCAAAGGAAGAGGTTGAAGCAGCAGATGCTTTTATTTTTGGAAGTCTAGTTTGTAGGAATACAGTATCAAAAAATACGCTTTTTGAATTTTTAAACAGCGCTACGTATAAAGTTTTTGATGTCAACCTCCGCGCTCCATTTTACACCAGAGAAGTACTCATTGAATTAATGGGAAAAGCTGATTTCATAAAATTTAATGATGATGAATTACTGCTGATTGCTGAATATTTCGGCTCTCAGCATAGAACATTAGAAAAGCATATTAACTTTCTCTCCAAAGCCACAAACACGCCTCATATTTGCGTAACTAGAGGGAAAGATGGAGCCATTTTATTGTATAATGGTAAACTTTATCACCAAAAGGGTTATCCTGTAGAAGTGGTAAATACGGTTGGGGCAGGAGATTCCTTTTTGGCCTCATTGATCAGTTACTTGTTAAAAGGGGAATCACCTCAATATGCTATGGATTTAGCCTGTGCTGTTGGAGGATTGGTGGCCCAAAGTGAAGGAGCAAACCCTGAGTTAACCTTTGAAGAAATTCATAGTTTTAGGAATCTATAGCGGTGTTCGAGGGATTTCTAGAACATTAAAAATTTCAATAGGTTTGAGTGTAAGTTTGAAAGTGACAAAATGATTGTAAAAATTAGCTAATTCATTAGAATTCAACTGTTTTCTGTTTAATAATGAATCAAGAAGGTAAGAATTTCAAACCCCTTTTGTAAAAGTGGATCAGGGGTAGCACATCACCTTGCCAAGGTGAGGACTGCAGGCTACTTTAAAATAGAACTTTGTATACCCTACCGATACATATAAAAAGTATAGGATAAAAAAAAACTGGAGTTACCTCCAGTTATGTACAATTGATAAATCCCCCAACTTATAATTGTGTCCTTATGAATTTCAAAGATACGCTGAAGATTTTCCGAAATTTTAAAACATCGGCGAATGGTGATTCAAATGCGTTGTATAGCAATTAAGCAGAGATAATCTGCAACTTCGAAAGCAGAAATAGTATGATCAATTAAATAGAAATTTGTCGATCAATTTGCTGGTCTAAAGAGATAAAAGTTTCAGTTCTAGAAACTCCTTTAATGGTTTGAATATCCTTGTTTAGCAAGTGCATTAAATCTTCATTATTCTTACACATAATTTTAATGAAAATAGCGTAATTACCTGTTGTGTAATGGCTTTCGACAATTTCTGGGATTTCTTTTAACCGCTTTATTGCCGAGGAATATTGACTCGAAGAATCTAAAAATATGCCTACAAATGCAGTCGTTGAATACCCTAGCGCCTTGGGGTTTAATACCATTTTATAACCATCAATTAACTTGGATTTGTCAAGCTTTTTAAGGCGCTGATGAATAGCCGCTCCAGATACTCCAACTTTTCTAGCTATCGTTAGAATGGGTGTTCGAGCATCCTTAACCAAACTTTTGATGATAATTTTATCTATTCCGTCAATTTTCATTTCGGTCGATTTAAAATTAAAGATAAAAAAAAGAGAATACAAATTGCATTCTCTTTTCAACATCGTATAATCTTCTGTTTATTCGATTACAAAATCTTCCATGAATTTTGTGGTATAATTACCAGCAACATAGTCTGGGTGATCCATTAATTGTCTATGAAAAGGAATCGTTGTTTTTATCCCTTCAATAACAAACTCATCCAATGCTCTTTTCATTTTATTAATTGCCTCTTCTCGGGTTTGAGCAGTAACAATTAGTTTTCCAATCATTGAATCGTAGTTTGGCGGAATCACATAACCAGCATATACATGCGAGTCCATCCGAACGCCATGACCTCCTGGTGTGTGTAAAGTTGTGATTTTACCTGGAGCAGGCCTGAAGTTATTATGTGGATCTTCTGCATTGATTCGACATTCGATAGAGTGTAACTTTGGATAGTAATTCTTTCCAGAAATTGGCACTCCGGCAGCTACTAAAATCTGCTCGCGAAT
>JALQZD010000391.1 GCA_023258495.1 Polaribacter sp. | reverse complement strand
TTATTGGGGCTATTACATTATTAAATACACCTGAATTATCGTCTGTATAACTACTTTGATTAATGGTTGCGACTAATTCATCTCTCCAGTTTATAAGAGGGGGTAGATTGGTGTAAACAAGTTCACCAGTAAGTGGATTTATAAATGTATAGGTAATATTAGCCACAGTGTCTCCGGGCAATAACCACCAATACAAATTCGATGAAAATTCTATTTTTTGTCTTATACCCCCCGATAAGGTTTCAACGGGTTTACCATCATTTCGAATTAATCTCCCTGTTATCCGCTGTGTTGTTTGGTTGCTGAATCGATCTAATTTTAATCTGTAAAAACCATTTACATCTTTGGATAATATAAAATTCGGATCATCATTTAAACCTTCTAGAAACTCTAAAGTAATATCATCACCGTAGTCTATAAAGGTTGTATTATTGGAACAAGCCAAAATGAAGAAAAACAAAGCTAAAAATTTAAAATATTTCATAATGTTGTCAATGGAAATACTTGCGAGTAATAATTGTATGCCATTTCAATGTGCACAATCCAATAGCTACCTCATTAATTTTCATTTGCAATTGGATGGCTAACGATGTTAAGTTCTATAGTTAAATAATTACCTTTCCTACTAATCTTGAAAGTCTGGGTTTTATCCTTATTAGCAAGAGTTTTATAATTTGAAGAATTTTTTGTTAACTCAAAGTTTTTCCTCTCTAGTGAACTAGAAATTCTATCTATAATTTCTGACCCTTTATTTCGTGTTTTATTTTTTAGGCTTAAGTTTAGTCTTACACTTTGTAATTCATTTGACTCACTTAATTCTTCGTTCTTTTTTGATTTAATTCGATTTTTAAAAGTATGACGTAATCTAAATTGAAAGTTTTTGTCAAAGTTTAAATTGGATTCAAATAAACGATAGGAATCCATACGCTTTTCCCATGCTGGTAACGCAGCGATTAAATTTTCGTCTAAAGCAATAGATTTGTAGGTGTCTTGATCAACAAATTTTTTATAGAGTTCATCAAAATATTCTGGTTTTAAGGTATTATTAAAGTCAAACATAATTCCTGAATCAGGATTTATAAAGAAGTCAAACATACTTTCATAATCATAAAAAGTAGCAGTAATTGTTTCATCTAAATTAATCGCTGAATTTCTGGTAAATAGGGATTTCGAAAAGCCTTCATGAAACAGATTTCTAATATTTAGATTAGTAGCTGATTTTATATCATCACCATCCTTGTCTATATATGCCCATTGGCGTCCATCTTTTACCCAAGCGCCATTTGATAAAAAAGGCAATCCTTCTATAAACTCAGGACGAATTTCTACTGTCCTTTCAATGTTCATAAAACCACCTCTTCGGTTTGAGACATTATAAAATAAGGCTAAGCCGTTGTAAAATCGAAGTGGAATTTTCTCTCTGGTCCTAATTACATATTTTCCCTCAGTATCAATTAGCCCATACTCTCTGTCATTTCCTTCCACTGTTGTGTACGATTCAGAGAAAGGATAAATTTCTCTCCATTCATCACTTTTGAAAACCTCTTCGAAATTTTTGTTTAGTGCACCTTTTAAATCGTTTCTTTCAAAAGTTGCATAGCCATTGTTGAAACTCCCAATATTTTGATATTTTAATGATAAAGGGAAAACTATTTTTCCGGTTTGGTCAACAAAACCATACTGTTTTTCTTTATCTATAATTTGATGAACCAATGCCAATCCTTCACTAAAGGAGCTAACACCATTATAATTTGGTTTGATTACCGTATTCCCATTGTTATCTTTGAATCCCCACAAGCCAGTAGCCTCATCTTTGAATTTGAAAAGTCCTTCCGAAAAATTACCTGCCGATTCTGCGTCGTCCAGTCGAATAAGTTCGTTAAAACTTTTATCAATGAAAGCTAATTTGCCATCCTCCCTTCTTACCAATGCTTTTTCTTCATTAAAATGAAGGGTTTCTGTAAACTTGGTTTTGGTTTCTTTACCATCAGTAGTAATAAATATGATTTTTCCATTTTTTTTATAATGGGCAATACCATCTACCATAAGGGACGGTTTCTGATCGATAAAAAAATCGACAACTAACTCTCCTTTTAAATTTACTAAACCGTAATCTCCTCTGCTTGACTGTCGAGCAGGTATAGCAATTCCTTCAAAATACTCCGTATTTCCACATGATACTAATAAAAAGGAGCTCATGAATACAAGGAATATTTTTCTCATTTTAGATGAATTTTTACGTATTTACAAAAATAAGAAATTCCTTTGCATATATATAATATGTTCATTAATAAATAGTTACGGTTTTTTCATGAGTTGATATTTTTAGTCAGAATTAGAGAAAAAAGGTGGCCCCAATTCTAAATGTATTGATATTATTGGTAAAGTTAGGATTATAAGCAGCGTTGACTTTTATCTTATTGGGTTTGATTATGTAGTTGTAATTAAATTCAGCTTGCCAAATGGTGTCAAAACTAAACATCGTAATTATGGGATTCGCAAATAGGAAAGAGTTTTGGCTAAATTTAATACTCATATTGGTTTGAAATCCAAGACCGCTTTCTTTAGGTTTTGTGAGGTATACATAATTGATCCCAGGAAATAATGAAATATTCTTATTCAAAACAATTCCAACCACTGTTCCTACAGCTAAAGACCAGGTATCGCCTCCCAAACCATTGGAAAATGAGCCTGTAGGTGCAGTAATATCTGCAAAAGGCACAATCGCAATAATTGATTTACTCACATTTCGTTTTGCCGCTCGAAAATAACGAAACCTCATATCGGATAATCCGGTTTCATTGGTTGCGTCATTTCTCAAAAAAGGTAATTCAACCAAAATGAGGTTATCTGTATCTATGGCATATTGGAAATTTAATCGTATTCCATAAGTGTTAAACGTATCATACGAATTTAACTCTGTTAAAGTGTTGAATTGCGTGTAGAGATTCGTTGGTTTCGATGGGTCAATCGTCTGATTTGACTCCTGTGCAACTGAAGTTAGACTCCAAAATAGGATAACAGTTGCAATAAAGTTGGTTTTTTTCATGACGTGTTTGTTTTTTTGTCGTTGTTAGACAGCATTCTTTTTATAAACTTGTTTGAAAAGTTTTAAATAAAAGGTAAATGCAATGAGGTGTTTCACATGAATTCATAGCATATCAATATTTCAAAAACGTAAATAAAGTTGAATCTGTCAAGACAGTTTGATTATTCTTGTATAAGATACAATAATTTGAAATAATGTATTCTAAATATTTTTTTTGGTAAAATGAAAGATGTTATGTCCCTTTAACCAAGAAAGATGAGTGTGTTCAAATCAAAAAACAACCTGTTTTGTAAATGAATTCTTTTATCTTTAATTGCCTTAAAATTTATAATCAGTAATAGCAAAAGCCATGTTTACGATTCGTCAAAAAGAGGGTTCCATTGAAATAAATCATCACGATTTGCAGTATTATGCCTTGTTAAATTTACATCAGGGAGGACGATTAGAGCAATTACAAATTGGTAATCATCCGATTATTGTTGATGACCCTTCTTTTCCATATTCGGATTCCTATGCCGCAGCTATTCTATTTCCCTTTGTGAGTCGAGTATCTGGTGGATCCTATGAATTTAAGGGAAAACAATTTCAATTGCATTGTAATACGGCAGATGGTCAAAATGCACTTCACGGATTGGTTTATAATAAAACCTTTGAG
>JALQZD010000357.1 GCA_023258495.1 Polaribacter sp. | reverse complement strand
GATATATCCTATTGGAGCATCAAACCAAACATATAGTACTTGTCCTTCACCACCTTCTACAGGTACTGGAATACCCCAATCCAAATCACGAGTTACCGCACGTGGACGCAGTCCATCATCAATCCATGATTTACATTGCCCGTATACGTTGGTTTTCCAATCTTTTTTGTGACCCTCTAAAATCCATTCTCTTAAGAAAGCCTCATGTTTATCTAGTGGTAAAAACCAGTGTTTTGTTTCTTTTAAAGTGGGTGTATTTCCAGTAATCGCCGACTTCGGATTGATTAAATCCGTTGCATTATGAGAGGTTCCACAATTCTCACATTGATCACCATAACTCTCTTCGAATCCGCATTTTGGACAGGTTCCAACGACAAAACGATCGGCTAAAAACTGATTCGCCTTTTCGTCATAGAGTTGCTCTGAAGTCTCTTCTATAAATTCCCCTTCTTCATATAATTTTGTAAAGAAATCTGATGCAGTTTCATGATGAATCTGAGCTGAAGTACGCGAATAATTGTCGAAAGAGATTCCAAAATCAGCAAAAGATTTCGCAATGATGCTATGGTATTTATCGATGATATTCTTTGGTGTAACTCCTTCTTTTTTGGCGCGCATCGGAATGGCAACACCGTGTTCATCAGACCCACATATGTAAGCTACGTCTTTGCCAATTCCTCGCAAATAACGCGCATAAATATCAGCAGGAACATAAACCCCTGCCAAATGTCCGATATGAATAGGACCATTGGTATAAGGTAAAGCCGCTGTAATCGTATATCTCTTAGGAGAATTCATTCATCTCAAATTTGAAACAAAAGTACAAAAAGCAATTTTTTAAATCTTCGGAAAATAAATACATTTATAACAGGTTTACTACTTTTTAAAGACACGAGTTTTGACACGAATTTTCACATTAGTACTTTTTATATTTTCCATCAGTTTCCAACTTTATTCTCAAGATCCCTTAGAGGCACCTCCATATTTAAAAAAGGGTGATACCATCGCAATTTTAGCTCCGGCAGGAATCTTAAAAGGACGAGCAGAGACCATTCAAAAGGCAAAAGAATTAGCCCAAAGTTGGGGATTGAATGTAGTTTTAGGTGAAAACCTATTCAATCAAAATAATCATTTTGCCGGCACCGATGATGAACGAGCTGAAGACTTCCAAAAAGCATTAGACAATCCGAATATTAAAGCAATCTGGGCAGCAAGAGGAGGTTATGGATCGGTTCGATTATTAGATCGATTGGATTTTACCAAGTTTATGGGAAATCCGAAATGGATAATCGGTTATTCGGATATTACCGCCTTTCATAATCACATTCACAACTTAGGATTTGAAACTTTGCACGCTATGATGGCCACAAGTCTGGAAGAAAAACCTGAAGAAATCACCAAGACAATTTCGAGTTATAAAAAAGCGCTTTTTGGTGAACAATTGAGCTACTCAATACCATCGTCAAATTACAATAGACTCGGTGAAGTTTCTGGACAGCTCATTGGAGGTAATCTGGCCATTGTCACTTCCATGTTGGGATCAAAAAGTCAATTGGATACTAAAGACAAGATTTTATTTTTAGAAGAAATCGGTGAGTATAAGTACTCGATTGACCGAATGTTACAAAGCCTGAAGAGAGCCAATTATTTTTCAACTATAAAAGCTGTAATTATTGGTGACATTAGTCTGATTAAGAAGAACACGACTAAATGGGGCTCTACTGTTGAGCAACTGATTTTAGACGCCTTACCAAAAGATATTCCGATTTTATTCGATTTTCCAGCGGGTCATGAACCCGATAATCGAGCAATGATTTTTGGTAGAAAAATAAAAATGACCGTCAATAAAGGCAATCAATTATCGACAGTCATTTTTGAATACTAATTCTAATCTTTTATAATTTTTCTGACAGTACTGCTTTTGCCGGAGTACAATTTCACTAAATACATTCCGCTTGATAAATCTTCGATATAGATTTCATCAAAATTCGATTCAAGTGATTTGATTCGCTTTCCGAGAACCGTATAAATTTCCACTTTTGTTAACTCGGTCGTTCCCGATTCAATTTTAATAATTCTGTTCGCCGGATTTGGATAGATTTTGATGCCGCTTAAGGCTATATTTGAAGTGCTTAGCGTATTCGTTTGTTGTACATCGTCGAAATAGAAGGTAGATGTGTTGGATCCATCTCCTTCATTTCCAAAATCGAACATGAATACCAATTTATCATATGTACTCACACCTTGTGATGAAAAATCCCAATGTAAGGTTTCCCAAGCCCCAGATACGGTAGTCTGCGTTTGTAATTCAAAAGACCCACCTGCAGATTGACGCTCTAATTTAATTAGCATCGCTGTTCCAATTGGAGCCTCGGTCCACATTTTAAGGGTGATGTATTTATCTGAAGAGAAATTTAAATTTGCATTTAAATTCAAGTAGGAGCCCGCCCAAGTTGCGCCACCATCACGCACAATTTTGGCCATTTTCGCACTACTATTACCTGTGGCTTGCGGTCCGCTCACATCAACAACGGTCCCTGTTCCGCCATCAAAATTAATAAAGTCTGATGTCGTTGGACTGGTTTCAAAATCAAATGGCATCCCTGTACCTTGTGGTGTTGGACAAGTGGCACCATTATAAGAAAACTCCATTTTTCCTAGATTAAATTCTCCTTGAGTTACGGCTAATTTTAAAACATGAGTGCCTTGAGTCAATTCTATATTTGTCGTTTTGGTTGCAAAAGTGCTCCAGCCTCCTGTAGAACCAAATACAATATCATCACTTATTTTCTGACCATCAATTTCGAAATGGATAGGACCTCCACCACTTGAATTATCAGATGCATAACGCATATTTAAGGCATAACAACCTGTGGTTTGAACATCAATGGTATATTCCAACCATTCTCCTGCTGCGATCCATCCAACGGTATTTCCTTCGTTGGCGACTACCTCAGCATCTACATATTCAGTTGGTCTGTAGTCTCCATTGTTCCCGACAGAAGTATCGAAATATGAAATGTTCTGACCGATTCCACCTTCGAAATAATCATAGTTCCCGGCATCAATACTTCCTGGAATAGCATGAGCAACATCACCAAATGGTTTCTGTTCACCTACTTGAACACCAATTACATTTGAAACCACAAATCCCTGAGCTGTATATATTTTTGCATATAAATTATAAATTCCAGCAGACAAGTTTGGTGTCGTCAAACCATAAGGAGCAGCTGTATCTTCGCCCAATAAACTCGATTCATTATAAAACTCAACTTTTGTAATTCCAGAACCAGTTGTAGCAACGGTAAGATCGATACTTTGATTTACCCCAATAGCTGTATTCGAAGCGCTCAAAGTTCCTGAGATGTTTAGGTCTCTGCTGGTCGCCATTTGATTTGCAGGAACAGTTAATTGATAACCATCCGAATAACTCACAACAATTTGACTATTGGAGTAATTATGTGCCACATAGGTTTTGGTTCCGTTGTCATTAAAAACAGCTGCAATCGGATGATTCGAAGTCACAGTAGCATCTACATTACCTAAGGCTTTCATGGTATGCAACCAATGATAGGTTTGCGCATCAGAAATACCAAATTTTAAATTTCGATCAGGGTCTCCATTATATAAGTTTATCGCTTCATCCGGATCTAAAAAGGATAAATATTTCCAGAAGGTATCGTGCCATAAATTCGGATTTGTATCATTAGGATCAAGAATTCCCGTGTGTTGTTTTAGTTCATCCCAAATCGTTTGAACGTAAGAAGTATTGTGCCCTAGGTAGAGTGATCCCCCATGCATTGGATACAATTCAATTCCGTAAGATGCTGTTATATCATTGGTCCAGAAAGTCCCATTATCATAGGAGTTACCCCAAACACGAGAAACAAGACTATATTGTTGCGAAGGCTGGAAGTTTCGGTCGTACATGTCAAACCAATATTCTTCAATTGCAGTTTGCTCAGTCGTATAAATATAGATTCCTAAATCTCGAATTTCATCATTATCTGTAATGGACCCCCAGTGAATAAGAGAGGAGGCAAACTGCATGCTTTCTGATGTCGATTCCTGATCATTTCCTTGTGGAAAACTCGCAAACCCGTTGGCCCAGCTATGACCTGCATACGGACTAAAATTTCTTAAAAACGGGAATAAACTATCATTTCTATCTGTAGAAGAAGCATCTCTAACTAACAAGTTGACCATTTCTCCCCATTGAGAGGCCCAACCCGGTTGAAATTGCTCTAAAAATGCCGCAGCATGTATAAAATAGCCCCAATGAAAGTGATGATCATTAATATTTGAATCTTGGCCATGACCTGCCGGATATCCGATTAAGGCAGTCCAATCAGAATTTAAATAGAATAAAAAAGCTACTTCACCACTTTCGTAAGAAAGCCAATCTTCTAATCGTTCTTTGATGGTCCCCAAGATTTTATCTCTTGCAGCCGTATTTCCCATTTGATCTGCAATTCGAGCCGTTTGGATGAGTCGATTCATCACTTGACCTTCATTATACGAATCAGTCCATGTCGCCAACCCTTCATTTTCTAGCAATGTCACTTTTGAATTTAAATCCTGAGGCTTAAATGTTGGGCTGTAATGCGGTAGGTTCGGCAGTGTTGGAAGTATTCCATAAAAGGTATTTTCAACGCTAAATGTATTTCCGACTAAGGTTTTTATTTCACCACGTACACCATCATAACTATCTCCGGATGGTGATGGAGACCCCGAAGCCAGGTTCGCCCACTGATGTGGAAGTAATCCCTGTAAAACGTTCGTATCACTGCCTTCTTTTACATCAGTATCTACTGTAAAAACGGTTGATACCTTAGATGTTGATTCATCGTAAGACCAATTTGCTGTGGTATTGGTTGGAAAAACATAAGCGTATTTTTTATAATTCGTTGCGAAAGTGTTCACATTTGAATTGCTCTGTGGAAGCATGACAATTGACCAGTAATCTTTTCCATTCAAGGTGGATGTATATTCTGATCCATTTTGAGTCCAGGTACTTCCCGCTGGGGCATACACCACATAATCACTTCCAGCATATGCATTATCAACAATTAACATCTCTCCAGAAATCGTAGCGGTTCCTCTAATGACTTTGATAGAAACATCAGAAGAGTTGTTTTTTGTGAAGTAAACAAATGGCATTCCAATTCCCGAAGTTGCCTCCATTTGATTTGTACCATCACTCCAATTCATGGTCACCGTCCAATCTGAAAAATCGGATACGGTAGTTTGACTTGATGATAAACTGGTTAATCCAACTTCTATTGAATACAAATCACCAATAACACCCCAAGGAATGTACGTCATAATTAGACTGTTTCCAGTGGTTTTCATCGTCAGCGGATAGTTAAATAAGTTATCTGCTGTGCCGTTTTTTACCAAAGCAGACCACCAATCGTTGGTCGGAATTGGTTTCGAAGCTGCCGCCCCAGAAACATAAGGAGTGCCCGTAGGGAATCCATTTCTAGCAGCGCTATCCGTCCCGGGAAATGTGGTTGTGTAGCTTCCGTTCCCGACAGCCACCTGTGCAATTGTTGCACCCGATAGGAATAAAAAAATAAAAAAGGCTTTTGAAATGGAAGGAAAATGTAATGACATTAGTAATGGTTTCTTGATAAGCTGTAAAAGTAGTTTATAAAAAGGGAGATGTGTTAAATTCTAACCATACAAAAACCAAACAGATTACTATATTTAAACTAAAAAATGGCAACTCATAATGATTTAGGAACTTTAGGAGAGGATTTGGCAATCGATTATTTGATCAAACAGGGATATCAAATTTTAGAACGTAATTATCGATATCAAAAGGGAGAAGTAGACATTCTTGCCAAAAAGGATGATGCATTAGTTGCCGTCGAGGTAAAGACCCGAACAGGAAATTATTTTGGCCATCCTCACGAATTTGTGAAACCAAAAAAAATCAAGTTATTGGTCGCCACCGTCGATCATTATGTGACGCAAAATGACTTAGATGTAGAAGTTCGATTTGATATTATCGGAATCGTTCATGCAGAAAATCAGTTCAAAATTGAACATATCGAAGATGCCTTTTTGCATTTTTAGTTCTTGTTAAAGAAAGCTTTAACATCGTTTATCGCATCAGGCTTGGCAATGATTTTCTTGTCTTTATTGAGTACAAAATAACTTGGAGTTGCATTGACTTGATAGGTTCGCGCAGTTTTGTTTTGCCATTTTTCCAATCCTAAAACATGATGCCATCCAGGTAAAGTTTGGCTATACGAATCCCATCCAATTCGATCATTTTCCAGAGCAAAGGCAATGACTTTAACATTCGGTTTTGATTCCATGTAGGTATGGAGCTGCGGAATTTCACGAAGACAATGAGAACAGGTTGTGCTGTAAAAAACCAAAACATATTGATCACCATCGGCTAAGGATTTTAAGTCTATCGTTTTGCCATTTTCCTGCCATGAAAAATTTGGAGCCATTCTTCCAATTTCTGTAGCTAAAGAGGTTAGTTTTTCCTCAATAAACTTTTGATCCTGGAATTGTTGCGGTAGTTTTTTATAATAATCATTTAGTAAGTGATCTACCATTTCTACATTTCGAGCTACCTGAAATTGATCGGTTAAAAATTCAATTACGTTCTGTCTATAACTCAAATCTGTAATTTTTGTTAAGACTTCTTTGGTGGCATTTCGATATAGTTCCTGCTGAACCCTGTGATTTTCTGAGTAGTTTAAATAGAAAATATAATCCAGCATTCTATCTGTTAAGAAGGAAGAATTAATCAAGTTTTTATTGGCAAAATCAATTCCGTCGAAAAAGGTACTTTTCATGTGATTCATGTAATCATCAACTCTCGAAAATACAGAAGTACTGTTTTTGCGTAAAGTTGCCTTAATAAACGGTTCTACATACATGCCTTTGGATTGTGTCACATAATTCTTATGGATCGAATCCAATTTGATTTTCTTTTGCTGATATAAGGCATTTACATTTGCATTTGGGTCTTTTAAAGAAACCACCTGCAGGGAATCCATGCTTTGCTGTAAAGGTGATGCAGTATTCAAGTATTCCTGATAGATTTTGTTTTCTCTTGAAGCTGAAAAGGTGACCGTTTCATTGGGATAATCAGGGTTAAAAACAAAAGAAACATCTTCTTTGTTGAAAAAGAAATCTACAAAAGCTGCTCCTTCTGTTCTGTACGTTGCTCTAAAGGCACCCGGTTTCGTGTCTTCCGGAAGGATAAAAGTGAATGTTGCAATTGCAGACTTTTTTCCGTTGATATATACGGAGTCAATCTTCATCGTGGTGTTATTCACGAATAATTGTCTTGCTCCTTCAATGGTATATAAAATCAGCCAGTCAGAATCTATTGCTGGATTCATCTTACCAGTTACGTTATACTGAGCATGGAAAATTGTTGAACTTAGAAGTAAGAAAAGTGCTAGTCGTTTCATATTTATATGTCTAACCCATGAATTTCAAGAAGTGTACCAAATTAACCAATTCTGCACCAAATGAAGTATATTGTACTGCTAAATTTACGTTATGGATTTTTCGAATAAAATCGTCTGGATTACAGGTGCGTCCTCAGGAATTGGAAAAGCACTAGCCTTGGAATTATCAAATAAAAATGCTCGTTTAATTTTATCATCTCGCAAGCAATCCGATTTGGAATCGGTAAAATCATCCTGTAAACAGCCAGAAAATGTAAAAATCGTAACCTTAGATTTGGAAAAGCTCGACACCCTTGAAGCCAAAACGAATGAGGCTATTCAGGCCTTTGGAACTGTCGATATTCTCGTGAATAACGGAGGAATCTCGCAACGGTCATTAGCAGCAGAAACAAGCCTAGATGTGGATAGACGGATTATGGATATCAATTACCTGGGAACGGTTGCATTGACCAAATATTTAATTCCATATTTTCAATCACAGAAATCAGGACATTTTGTTGTCACGACAAGTATTGTGGGTAAGATAGGGACACCATTACGTTCTAGTTATGCGGCTAGTAAACATGCGCTGCATGGATTTTTCGATAGTCTTCGGGCTGAGTTATTTAAG
Source organism: Polaribacter sp. (assembly GCA_023258495.1). Classification (GTDB taxonomy): domain Bacteria; phylum Bacteroidota; class Bacteroidia; order Flavobacteriales; family Flavobacteriaceae; genus Polaribacter. The sequence continues at coordinate 12,914 of JALQZD010000357.1, read as the reverse complement.
GATCATATTGCAGTTACATTGATTTGTCCCGGATTCGTAAAAACGAATATTTCTTTAAATGCTTTAACGGGTGATGGTTCTCCTCAAGAAAAAATGGATACGGCTACCAATAACGGGATTGAACCGACCCGATTTGCCAAACTGATGGCGCGTGCCATTGCGAAAAAGAAAGAAGAGGTATATATCGCCGGAGCCAAAGAAAAGTTAGGGGTATATGTTAAGCGATTTTTCCCGAAGCTGCTTTCGATTATGATTCGAAAGTTGAGTGTAACCTAAATTAATGTCCGAAGAAACCCATATTCTCAAAATACTGAATAATAGCCTCTTTCATTAAAACCGTTTGCTCACCTGGTTTTAAATTAGGCAGCTGATTTAAGGTTTTATAGTGTGGCCATCCGTCCTTATCGACATAATCAAATTCATAATAGCCATAGGGTTCCAGAAGTTTACAAATTGCAATATGCATCAAATTGATTTTGTCGTCCTTTTTGAATCGACGTCCGACTTGACCCAATTCTTGCACTCCAATTAAGTAGACAATTCCATCTAAATTTAAGTCTTCACCATCCGAAAATTCGTTGGTTAGTTTTTTAACGACATATTCCCATTTCTCTTTTGGAGTCAAATCTTATGGCTTTAAATTGAATAGCAAAGATACACTCCCGTTTTATAATTTAAAAAAAAGGTGTACGTTTGAATTCTATATGTCTCTGAACGTTTTCGATATTGTTATTCTTGTCATCCTTGTTTTTTCTTTTGTAAGAGGATTTATGAAAGGATTTTTTATCGAAGTAGCGTCTTTAATTGCCATTTTCTTAGGCGCATATGCCGCTATCAATTATTCTAGTACTGTTGAGCTCTTTTTAAAAGAAACCGTTTTGGATTGGAGCGATCAAACGTTCCGAATCGTTTCGTTTGCACTCACCTTTTTAACGATTGTGATTATTATTATCATTATTGGCAAAATTCTCACAAAACTTGCAGATATCACTGCACTAGGCTTGGCAAACAAACTGATGGGTGGTGTATTCAGTGTATTGAAATCTGCGTTGATTTTAAGTATCATTTTTGTCTTCTTTGGAAGAGTTAATGATACTTTACCTTTCGTTCAAGAGGAAACGTTGAATGAATCAACCTTTTATCATCCTATAAAAGATATCGTTCCCACAATTTTTCCATCCATCATTAAAAAAGATAAAGACGGAACTACAAAATTTGATCTAACCGCGTAGTTAAAAGTTGTAAAAGGTCATAAAGTTGAGTTGATCTCTACTGAAACCCTGAAAAACTTGGGACATATATCCAAATTCGAAACGCACTTTTGAATTGAACCGATACCCTATTCCACTGTAAATTCGATTTCTATCAAACACGTTTCCATCTCCATTTAAGAAAATTTCATTGTAGAATGAGGTATAATAATTTGATTCTTTGAACGGGATATTGATCCCTAGGAAATACCGAAATCTCGTTCTAAAGTCACCTTCAATAAAACGTTGTTCAAATCGATACCGGTGCTGCAAAGCCACGGTACCGATATTTTGTTTGGTAATGAATTGCTGATAAATTCGATGCTCTTGAACTGTTGCCTGAGCATTCGAAATCCCAGTATAGTTTTCAGAATTTATGTAACCATATCCAACCAATAAATTGGATTTACTTCCGATATTATACCCAATTCCAGTTCGAATCAGGAGCTGCTCCATATCACCGATAAGGTTGTAATTACGATACTGAATTTCGTGATGTAAATTCCATTTCTCGTTGAACTGTTTATTTCCAAAATAAATTAACCAGTTTCCAAGATCGCTTTGTTGGGCGCTTGAAAATAGCGGAAGAAATAAAAAGATTAGAAGTACTTTTTTCAAATCTGTTTAGTAAAAGGTTACACTTCCGTCCTTGATATCGTACATCGCACCAACAATGTCAATTTCACCTGCGTCTTCCATTTCCTGTAAAACAGGGCTTTGCTTGCGAATATTATCGATAGTCAATTCCACATTTTTCTTGGCAACGGTATTCACAAAATCAATGTTTTTTGAATTTCGCATACTTTGATCAGCGGGCTCACTAACCGATGCAACTGCAGGTTTAATTTTGGCTAACATGGTTGTTAGATTACCAAGTTTTGCATCGTCACATGCGCCTTTAACTGCGCCACAAGAGGTATGTCCTAATACGACAATAACTTTAGTACCAGCTAATCGGCATGCAAATTCCATACTTCCAAGAATATCTTCATTTACAAAGTTTCCTGCAATACGTACACTAAAAATATCTCCAATTCCTTGATCAAAGATTAATTCGGAGGATACTCTAGAATCAATACAGCTTAAAATGGTGGCAAATGGATATTGTCCTGTACTTGTATCTTCAACTTGCTCTAATAGATTACGATTCGCTTTGTTGTTCGCCATGAATCGTTTATTTCCTTCTTTAAGGAGTTCAACAGCCTGTTTTGGCGATATACTATTTTGGGTTTCTTTTGTATGTGCTTTCATATTTTTTGATTTAACTATTGTCTTTTTATCCTTTTTTGAAAAATTCGATATAGCTATCTGGGTTTTCTATGATTCCCTTTTCAGAATATAGCTTGATTTGAATGTTTCTTTCTCTTGCTTTTATTACGAAATCTTCTAAAATCTCGATGATATCGTGATCTAAATACCTCGTTTTTCTAACATCTAACTCTAAATAGGTATCATTTGGTAAATTATCAAGTTCTTTTAAAATTGCTCCCTTATTGAAGAAGGTAACTTCTTCTGCCAATGTCATTTTAATTTTACCATCGTCGACGTCTTCACCTTCGATATGTAAGAAATGTGAATTTTGGAAACTCTTAATTAGGATGATTACAATTCCGACCGCAAGCCCTAATCCGATTCCTTTTAACAAATCAAAGAAAACAATTCCAAGAACGGTTATGATAAACGGTAAAAATTGATTCCATCCATTTTGATATATTTTTTTGAATAACAGAGGATTTGCCAACTTATAACCAACAATTAATAGTACTGCAGCCAAAACAGATAATGGAATTTTATTCAGCAAGGTTGGAATCAAAATAATTGAAATCAACAGGAAAAATCCATGGATAATAGCCGACATTTTTGTGCGTCCTCCCGATTGAATATTTGCAGAACTTCGAACAATAACTTGGGTAATTGGAAGACCTCCGATCAAACCAGAAATAATGTTTCCAGTTCCCTGCGCCAATAATTCTCTATTGGTTGGGGTCACATTTTTGTGTGGGTCCAGTTTATCGGTTGCTTCGACACATAACAAGGTTTCTAAACTTGCTACCAAGGCAATGGTAAATGCGACGATCCAAATATCAGGAGAGGTAATCATTCCGAAATTTGGGAAACTAAATTGACCTAAAAACATATCCAGATTTTCCGGAACAGGTACGCTTACCAAATGCTCTTTATCGATGCCAAACTTTTCGTTTCCTTGAGTTGCGATGTAATAGATAATACCCACAACAACAGCAACAAGAGGCCCTTGGATTAATTGAAATATTTTGGCCTTTTTTACTAGATAATTACTCCAAAGTAATAGTATTCCTAGTCCGATAACTCCCGTAATAGTCGAACCTAAACTAATGTGTTTTACGGCTTGAAATAATTCTGTAAAGGTATTTTCACCATCGAGTTGTTGAAAGGCAAAATCCCCTTCTGGATCTGCGTCGTAACCAAAGAAATGAGGAATCTGTTTTAAAAAGATGATAATACCAATACCGGTTAACATCCCTTTGATAACAGAAGAAGGAAAATAATACCCAATTACTCCAGCTCTGAGAACTCCGAATAATAATTGAATAATTCCACCAAGAACAACTGCCAAAAGGAAATTTTGATACCCACCTAAACTTCCGATTGCAGTTAAAACAATAGCTGCCAATCCTGCTGCAGGTCCACTCACACCAATTTTAGATCCACTTAGGGAACCCACCACAATACCTCCGACGATTCCGGCGATTAAACCCGAAAAAAGAGGTGCACCACTTGCTAGTGCAATTCCCAAACACAATGGCAGGGCGACAAAAAATACTACGATACTTGCTGGTAAATCGTTTTTAATATATGTAAACATAAATAAGTTGTTATAACTCTAAAAATAGAGTCGTTAAAATTGATAAAAAATAAATTTGATTGTAAAAGTGATTCGTTGTGTTTAACTCACTTTTTCTGGAGGTGGAGTTTGAAAATCCACGATATAGTCTTTGTAAAATAAGAGATGATCGTTAAAAAGACCAGATGATTGCTGATTTAGAAACATTGAGTTTTTATGCAATCGATGAGTAATTTTATTAAATTCTTTAAGTTCTAATTTTTCTTCGGATTCGGTATCTTCAGTATCAATATTCATCACAATGGAAATTTCATCAATAATATTGAAGTTTTCGGCTAACATATGCAAGCCTTTGATGCAAAGCATCAATAAGATCAACTGTTTAATAAATGAAATTCTTAATTTCGACATCTTCTTATATTTCCTTCAAATCATCCGCTATAATCCACCCTTCTTTTCCGTCCGCTAAGGTAATTTTTTTCCAATTATCTATGGCATCAATTACCATAACTTTTGTCCCTTCGTGGATTTTAAAAATTTCTTCAGCATTTAGGGTAGGCGCACTTCTCATTTCTGTTTTTTCTGCAAAAATGATGGCTGGCCTGTTATTTTTGGTCAGTTGATATTGCTGGTAAGTTATGAAAAACGAAGCAAAAAACAATAAGAAACAAGTTGTTGAAAAAATAAAATATAGTCGCTTCGAATTGGATCTTTTTACTAAATAATACAACAAGAAAAATAAACAACCTAAAAATGACAGTCCCACAGCTAGATAAGACCATTGATTGTAATTCAGAACCTGTAAATAGTTCATGTTGAATTTCTGAAATAATGTTTTGGGTAATTCTTCAATGGTATCTAAAGCCAAGCGTTTTGCAAATACCAAATTCGTTAAAACATCTTTATTGTCTGGGTCCAATTGAAGTGCTTTTTCATAGTAGTAAATAGCCGGCCCGACTTTGTTTAATTTGTAATAGGCATTAGCAATATTAAAGTATAAATCAACAGAAGCCAGATTTTGATCTTCTACTTTATTGTAAAGGTCAATGGCTTCTTGATAGTTTCCATTTTTGTATTCGATATTCCCTTTACCAAAGCGATCATAAGGCGTTTGAGCATCCAACACCTGACAAAAAACAACTACAAATAAAGTCAATACAGTTCTCATATTAAAGCTGTTTATCTAATTGAATGATTACTTTCTTAGCCCTATTATATTCTTCTTTCATTTGCAAGTCGGTGGCTGGCGTATACCTTGCAAAATCGGCACTTTTTAAAACATCAATAAAGGTAGTGATCACCTCGTCTTTTACTTGTCGTTCTTGTAATAAGCTAGCAATCTTTTCTTTACTGATATCTGCGGTTTCAATACCTAATTTGGCCTTTAAATAATTGTGCAATGCACGCTGAAGCGCTTCGTAAAAGGCTTCTTTTTTACCGAGCTGTTTGCTGGCTTCTGCCAGGTATTTCTTGGCCAATTTTTCAGCTTTTCGAAGCCTATTACCTACAAAATCTTTACTTCGTTTCTCTTGTTTATTTGCAATAATAATCCCTGTTGGTATTGCTAAATAGGGGATCAAAAGTAAGAGCAGAAACAGACTTGACCCATAAAAATCTTCTTTTTTCGCAGGTTCAAATTCCGTTTGGGTATGAATAAATCTGAAATTTCTAGAATTCGGAATAACTGGTTTTTTGGCATCTGTATTTTTAGTCTGTTCCGTTTTCTTGGTGTCTGAATCTGTATTCGAATTGTTATTTGTAATAATTTCTTTGCCTTCAATCACATCCACATATAAATCCTGGCTGGTTAATGTGAAATACTTCTTTTTCTTCGGATCAAAATAGGAGAACGAGGCATTTGGAATTTTATATTTCCCTCGATATTGAGGAACAATGGTATACGTTTCAGAAATAGAACCGGTCATGCTATTTCCAGTGATTCGAACATTTTCTTTTCTTGCAGGCTGATATTTTTCCAATTCACTTGGCGTCGTAATTTCTGGGATTTCGAATAATTTCAGATTTCCTTTTCCCGATACGGTAACGTTTAAATCAAATGATTCGTTAGCCCTTAAAATATCTTTACTTAGAGTTACATTGAAGTTATAATCTCCAACAGCCCCAGTAAAGTTTTCTGGTTTTCCTTCCAAAGGCAATGATTTCGGCCTGATGATTTTTCGCGGAGAAGCAAATTCCTTTCTCAAGTTTTTTGTAATCACATTTCCAAAGAAATCGGCTCGTCCTGTGGGCACACCAATGACAATATCCATTTTCATTGGGTCGATTACTAAATTGCCTGTTTTGGTCGGAATTAACAGTGCTTTCTGAAGTACAATGTATCGGTAATCTTCTCCATTGTATTTACCCATCTTCACCGGATAACCGTTAATCTTTATTTCTTGGTTCCAAAACCCATTGTATTGAGGCGCTTCCGTTACTGACGTATCAAATACACTCACATTTTCGCTTACATAAAGGCGGTATTCCACATAAATTCCCTCGCCAACATAGGGTCGAGATTTTGAAATTTCTGCAACCAAATGAATGTTCTGCTGTGCGATATAATTTGGATCGTTAGGATCTTTAGGAATATCAACTGCATCAACCACAACAAGTTTCATCATTTTAGAATTGATGGTGTCTCCATTCAATTGGATAGAGGCAGGTCCAATAATTAATTCTCCTTTCCGAGTAGGTTGAAGGATGTAGGTATAGGATTGGGAAAATTTAACCTTCCCATTTATCCAGGATTGACTTACAGATTGACTCGGACCTGCAATAATTCGAAAGTTTTTGAATTCTGGAGGTTCAAAATTATCGGCCCCTTGTTTATTGATCGAAAATTCTACACGAACACGTTGGTTCACACCGAGTTTGTTCTTGCTAAGTTTTACCGAAAGCTCTGGTCGTTGAGCGAATAGTAAAGTTGTAAACAACAAACTAAATAAAAGTGATATGTGCTCTATCCGTTTCATTTTGGGCCCCTAATTTACCAATCTTTTTCTTGTTTTACTTTTCTTCCTTTTGCCTTTTTGGCGTTCATTTTCTTTTGAGTTTTCTTTTCTTCATTGTTCAAACTCTCCAGTAATTGTTTTATCTGTTGGGGAGACATTTTGCCTTGCTGCTGCTTTGGCTTTTGTTTGTTTTTATCCTGATCCTTTTTAGGGTCCTTGTTTTTCTGATCTTTATTCCCCTTATCGTCTTTTTTGTCTTTGTTCTTGTCCTTATCGTCCCCGTTTTGATCTTTCTGATCTTTTTTGTCTTTCTTATCCTTATTATCCTTGTTGTTATTTTTATTCTTGTCCTTATTCTGTTGCTGTTTATTCTGATCGTCTAACATTTGCTGAGCAACGGCAAGATTGTAACGGGTTTCGTCGTCATTCGGATTGTTACGCAAGGAGTTTTTATAGGCATTAACTGCACCTTGATAGTCTTTCATTTCCATCATGGTGTTGCCAATGTTGTGATATGCCTCCGCCTTCGTGTCTTTATCTTTCGCAGTTTTCGCTTTTAATTCATACTGTGGAATCGCTTCTCGGTAGTTTTTATTCTGATATAAGGCGTTTCCTAAATTGTAGGCGGCTTTTCCATATTGCCCATTATTATTCAATGCTTTCTGATAAGAAACAGAAGCATCTGTATATTTTTCTTGTTTGTACAATTCATTTCCTTCACGAACGAATTTTCGAGCCTTTCGCTGCAATTGGACCGAATCCTTTTGGGCAAATGAAGAAAAGGATGCGAAAAACATTGTAAAAACTAAAACAAGCCTTTGTACGAACTTCATTATGTTATTCTTTTTTTGCTTCGTTAAATAAATCCATCTCCTGTAACCATTTGGTTCTTTTGTTTAGCATAAAAACGTCCAAAACAATAAATAGCAATCCTATCCCGACAAACCATTGAAACTGATCTTTATAATCAGAGAATTGTTTGGTTTCGAATTCACTTTTTTGAGCGTTGGTAATGACCTGCTCAATCGCTTTAACAGGATCGTCTGTCCGATTACCATCAATATATTTTCCGTTGGCTGCATCTGCGATTCCTTGTAAAACTTCTGGTTTGCGTTTTGTAATTACAGTTTCGCCTTTATTGTCTTTTTTATACCCAACAATAGCCTCATTCGATCGAATCGGAATAGGACCTCCGTTTTCAGTGCCTACTCCAATGGTGTAGACTTTCACGCCCTCATTCGATAGATTTAAAGCCATTTGCTTGGTTTCCTCCTGATGATCTTCACCATCAGAAATAATGATTAAAAACCGATTTGTTTGCTCATCATTATTGTAATAGGTTTTAGCCAATTCCAATGCCTCATTGATAGCCGTTCCTTGACTTGACACGATATCTGGGGTCGCATTTTGCAAAAACATATTGGCCGCCGCGTGGTCTGTTGTAATTGGTAAAAGCGGATAAGAATTACCAGCATAAATAATGACACCCACACGATCGCTTCCGAGCTTGTCGATAATTTTAGAGATGATTTGCTTTGATTTTTCCAATCGATTGGGTGCAATATCTTCGGCCAACATACTTTTTGAAACATCCAAAGCAAAAACAATATCTACACCTTCACGTTTGACCGTTTTCAATTTTGATCCCATTTTTGGATTCACCAAAGAGATAATCAAAAATGACAATCCGATCAATAACACAATCAATTTAAAGGCACTTTTTGATGGCGAATAGGCCGGTGCTAAGCGCTTTAATAATTCTGAATTTGAGAATAACCTTTGCTTCCCTTTTTTCCACCATAACACCAATAAGTGCACAACGATCATCACAGGAATGATTGCCAGCAGATAAAAGTATATGGGTTCTTCTATTTTATAAAGTTCAGACATTAGATAAAACTTTTAAATAGGGTGTTTCGTAACAAAAATTCTAAACCTAAGAATGTCAGTGCCAGAAAAATAAGTGGTCTGTAATTCTCGGTGTAGTTGTAATATTTAAACTCTTCAATTTTGGTCTTTTCAAGCTTGTCAATCTCGTCATAGATCTCTTTTAGCTTGGTATTATTGGTCGCTCTAAAGTATTTCCCTTCGGTTTCTGCAGCGATTTCCTTTAACAGGGCCTCATCAATTTCGACTTGTTGCTTTCTGAAATTTAGGACTCCAGTTCTCGGATCTTTACTCCAGGGAAAATCAGCAAGTCCATTGGTTCCAATTCCGATTGTGTATACCTTAATTCCCAATCCTTTTGCCAATTCTGTTGCAGTTCTCGGATCAATATTACCAGAATTATTCACTCCGTCGGTTAATAGGATGATGACCTTACTTTTCGCCTGACTTTCTTTTAATCGATTTACAGCAGACCCAAGTCCCATTCCGATAGCAGTTCCGCCTTCCAGTTGTCCCCATTGCAGTTCGAAAATCGTTCGCTTTACAATGCTTTTATCACTTGTAATCGGTGTTTGGGTAAAGCTTTCTCCTGCATAAACCACAATTCCAATTCGGTCATTTGGACGTCGATCAACAAACGTAATGGCAACTTCTTTTAAGGCTTCTAATCGATTTGGTTTCAAATCTCTTGCAAGCATACTAGCCGATACATCAATGGCCATTACGATATCAATTCCACGATTGGTTTTTGTTCGCTTGCTTACAGATACATCCCGTGGTCTGGCCAGGGCTAAAATCACAAATCCAATAGCTAACATTCGAAGAATATATAACAATGGCTTTACTCTGGAAATAAATGATTTTTTAACGAAGACTCCTTTTACATTCGGCATACGTAAAGTAGCAGCATCTTTTGTAGACACAAAATAATACCAAACTCCCATAAGCGGGAGTAGCATTAAGAGCCACAGGAACTCTGGATTCATAAATTCAAAATTACTCCAGTTCATCTTCCTCTTTACTTGCTGTTTTTACATTTAGATTTTTAATAATATCCTCTGCATCCCTACGATCTTCTTCAATCTCATTGGCTATAGGTTTAGATTTCGCAAACTTTACCAAATCGGCTTCTTTAAATAATTGTCTTAGTTTTTCAATAATTTCTTTTGACGTCAACACCGTTTCCGCATGATACAAATCCTTCAGCATATCAATAATTTCGTCAGATGTTCGCTCTAGAGCAGGAATCTGTAATTCTTTTTCGATATAGGTTCGAATAATGTCCGTTAACTCGGAATAATAAGCCTTCACCTGATTGTTCTGCCACAATAATTTTTCATCTAACTCCTTTAAATGATGCATGGCTTCTTCCAATGGAGGCAGTGTTCTGTAGGTTGGTTTCTCTTCTTCTGGTTTCTTTTTGCGAATTACGAAATAGTAAATCCAGAATCCAATGATGGCCAAAGCCGCCAACAACAAATAGATGTACAATTTGAAATCGTCAAATACGTACGGTTCCTCCTGAATATTTTTAATTGGGTACTTTTTCACCTGGGTTGTATCGACTTTAACTGTCGCCACATTGATCAAAATGGAATCGGTCAAAAAAGCTTGGTTTCGAATAAAAACCTGTTGCCGCGGAATGTAATATGCACCGCTATCGAATCCGGTGATGGTATACCGCTTGATTAACATATTTTTGATGGTGTCAACCTTGGTAGAATCAACGATTTCTAAGGCAGGATGTAATTCCAATTTTGGGAGAATTACATTCTCTGTATCATTTACAGTAATTTTCAAATTGATTTGTTCGCCAATGCGAATGGAATTGGTATTTAAATCTAATTTCACCTTCGGATTTTGAGTAAATCCGACAGTTGAAACGATCAACATAAATCCGAAACAAATCAGTCCTTTCTTCATCTGTCTACCTTCCTTTGTGTTTAAAATACCCCAATAATTTCTTCACATAACTCTCATCAACGCGTGTATTAATGACTCCCGATCCGCTTCTTTTAAAGCTGGAATGGAATTCATCAACAAGTTTCAATGCATTCGTACGATAGGAAGTACGAACCGATTTTGATGCCGTATTTACCAAATGAACTTTTCCGGTTTCAGCATCTAACATTGGGACCATCCCAAGGTTCGGAATTTCCTCGTCATATTTGTCATACACACGAATACCCGTGATGTCGTGTTTGTTTCCGACAACCTTTAACGTCTGTTCGTATTCCGTATCCATAAAATCGGACAGCATAAATACAATCGCCTTTTTTTTCATCACATTCGACAAGAATTTTAAGGCATTGGCGATATTGGTTTTCTTACTCTTCGGATGGAATTCGATTAACTCACGAATGATACGAAGTACATGACTTCTTCCTTTTTTGGGTGGAATGAATAATTCGATTTCGTCTGTGAAAAGGATTAATCCTACTTTATCATTATTCTGAATTGCCGAAAATGAGAGTGTTGCGGCAATTTCGGTAATGGTATCTTTTTTAAACTGATGGTGGGTTCCAAAACTTTCAGATCCGGATACATCTACCATTAGCATCATGGTCAATTCACGCTCTTCTTCAAATACTTTAACGTAAGGTTCATTGTATCGAGCCGTTACATTCCAATCAATAGCCCGAACATCATCTCCATATTGATACTGACGTACTTCAGAAAAAGTCATACCTCGTCCTTTGAATGATGAATGGTATTCACCTCCAAAGATGTGATCAGACAATCGTCTTGTCTTGATCTCGATTTTACGTACTTTTTTTAATATCTCTTTAGTATTCATTTGCTGAGCGTTGGGTTATTCCCTGTTGGCTTATTGGTAAATGCTAAGAGCTATACTATGGTACTTCAATTTCGTTAATGATAGAATTGATAATATCTACGGATGATACATTTTCTGCCTCCGCTTCGTAAGTGATTCCGATTCTGTGTTGTAATACGTCAGTAACAACGGCACGAACATCTTCTGGAATTACATATCCTCTTCGTTTGATAAAGGCATAACATTTAGCCGCTTTTGCTAAGTTGATACTACCACGAGGAGAAGCTCCAAAACTGATCAATCCCTTTAGTTGAGATAGATTGTAGCGCTCCGGATAACGCGTTGCGAAAATGATGTCTAGAATATATTTTTCAATTTTTTCGTCCATGTACACCTCATTTACGGCTCCTCTTGCCGTATTGATTTGGTCTAATGAGATGACTGGGTTAACGGTAGAGAAACTTTTATTTAGGTTATTTCTCATAATGGTTTGCTCATCTTGCAAACTAGGATAATCAATGACAACTTTTAACATAAAACGATCTACCTGTGCTTCTGGTAGCGGATACGTTCCTTCTTGTTCTACCGGGTTTTGAGTTGCCAATACCAGAAAAGGCTCATCCAATTTAAAGGTATCATCACCAATGGTAATTTGACGCTCCTGCATGGCTTCTAACAAAGCTGATTGTACTTTTGCAGGTGCACGATTGATCTCATCTGCTAAAACGAAATTGGCAAAAATTGGACCTTTTTTAATGGTAAAGTCATTCTCTTTTACATTGTAAATCATAGTTCCGATCACATCCGCAGGAAGTAAATCTGGCGTAAATTGAATTCTGCTAAACGAACCATGAACAGCATTTGAAAGGGTGTTAATCGCTAGGGTTTTTGCCAATCCAGGAACACCTTCTAAAAGAATATGTCCGTTTCCTAACAAACCAATTAGTAAACTTTCTATCATTTTCTTCTGACCAACAATCACCTTGTTCATTTCTAAGGTTAAAATGTCTACAAAAGCACTTTCTCTTTCTATTTTTTCGTTAATCGCTCGTACATCTACGTTCATAAGCTAAATAATTGATTGTTAAAAATTTGAACAAAACTACAATTTTAGGGAAATAATTTTGTTAAAGCAAGGTTAAACATCATTCGTTTTGGCTAGCAATAGCAAGGCTTTAATCGAATTTTAAGAGTTCGAATTTATCAGCTGTTACCACCCCATA
>JALQZD010000256.1 GCA_023258495.1 Polaribacter sp. | reverse complement strand
TACAAAGATTCTTATCTCAGCCTTTCCATGTTGCTGAACAGTTTACAGGTATACCCGGTTCATTGGTAGATATCAAAGATACCATCAAAGGATTCAACATGATTATGGATGGTGAATTGGATAAATATCCTGAAGCAGCCTTCAACTTAAAGGGATCAATTCAAGATGCCATTGATGCTGGAGAAAAAATGTTAGCAGAAGCTTAATAATTCAATTATGTATTTAGAAATTGTAACACCTGAAGCGGTTTTATTCTCATCCGATATTACCTCGGTTTCTGTACCTGGTATGAATGGAGAATTTCAATTGTTAGATCATCACGCACCTATTGTATCGACATTGAAGGATGGTGAAATCAGAATTGAAAGTAAAAATGCTTCTCTTGATGATGCACATAAAGATAAATTTACCCAAACTAAAGATGGGAAATTGTCTTATACAATTAATTCGGGTACATTAGAATTGAATAATAATAAAGTAATTATTCTGGCAGATTAAATCTAGAATAGCGTAATAATATTTGATACCTCAAAGTTGATGCTTTGAGGTATTTTATTTGAAATAGTTTAATAAAAATGGTAAACAGTCTAAATATTGTAAATTTGCCTCATGCAAGAATCAAATAGACAACGCAAAATTGCTGGTATCCTTCAACAGGATGTTGTTGATGTATTACAAAAATCTGCTCAAGAGGGGATGAAAGGAGTAATCATAACAGCCACCAAGGTGAATGTTACTGTAGACCTTGGATTGGCAAAAGTCTACTTGAGTATTTTTCCTTCAGAAAAAAGAGATGAAATCATCAAAGGAATTGTATCAAATACACCTTTAATTCGTCATGAACTGGCGAAAAGAACAAGAAATCAGCTTCGTAGAATGCCAGAACTGGCTTTTTTTTCCGATGACTCTCTTGATTATATCGAAGGTATAGACCATGCGTTACAAGGGAAAACAGATAACCCTATCAAAAACCCAGACATTCTACCGAAACGTCAAAAAAGATAAACCAAATCTTGAGTTTTTCTTTCTACATAGCTAAGCGATATTTGTTTTCTAAAACAAGCACCAATGCTATCAATATAATCACGATTATTGCATCGTTTGGGGTGGTGGTAAGTTCGATTGCCTTGTTTGTAATTTTATCCGGATTTTCAGGTCTTAGAACTTTCAGTTATTCTTTGCTAGATGTTTCTGAACCGGATATTAAAATTTCTGCCGCGATTGGAAAGTCATTCTACTTTACAGATGCTATTCAAACTATTTTAGATTCAAATCCAACTATTGAAGAGGTGTCTAAGGTCATTGAAGAGCGCGTATTCTTGGAATATAATGGTAAAAATGAAATTTCCTACATCAAAGGTGTTGACCAAAACTACAACAAGGTAACTCAAATTGATTCAGCCATTGTCGTTGGAAATTGGCTCGATTTTCAATTTGTAAATACGGCAGTACTTGGTAGAACGATTTCCAACAAATTAAGTGTTGGGGTATATAATTTTGGAGAAGCCTTACAGATAATGATTCCTAAACCGGGAACAGGGTTTATCAATCCGCAAAACGCTTTTTACAAAACTAAAGTTCAGATTGTTGGTTTATATACAGGAACTGAAGATTTTGAGAATAAATATGTATTCACAACACTGGATCAGGCGAAGAATTTACTTCGATTTGAAGGAAATCAACTGAGTAGTATAGAATTGAAGTTGACATCCGAAGGTAATCCGGATGAAATTGCATCAGCATTACAAAAGCAACTAGGCGATCAATTTAGGATTCAAACCAAGGCACAATTAAACGCCGTATTTTATAAGGTTATCAATACCGAGAATTTCGTTTCGTACTTAATTTTCACTTTAATTGCCATCGTTGCCTTATTTAATGTGATCGGAGCCATCATCATGATGATTATTGATAAAAAATCCAATTTAAAAACGCTATTTAATCTTGGTGCGACTTTGAAGGAAGTGAAATCAATTTTTGTATACCAAGGATTTTTACTTTCATTTCTTGGGATGATGTTGGGATTGCTCCTGGGTGTTATTTTGGTTATTCTTCAGCAGAAGTATAGTTTATTTATGATAACTGATACGATTCCATATCCTGTAGAACTCAGATTCTCTAACATTCTCATTGTTTTCGTTACGATTACAATCTTAGGGTTTGTTGCTGCTAAAATTGCCAGTAGTAGATTGTCAAAAGTATTTATCAAAAAGGCATAACATATCCTGAATTATAATTTAGATACCCTTTTGTTCTACACTTTCAATCCAATAATTATAAGTAAGGTTTTAGGATTCCTTTTCGCTTTTTTAATTGCTTTTCTAAGTCACTAATGGTGTGCTTTACTGCTATTTCATAATGCTTTTCATTAGAGGACGCATGAATTCTAG
The DNA here is from genome assembly GCA_023258495.1 of Polaribacter sp. Classification (GTDB taxonomy): domain Bacteria; phylum Bacteroidota; class Bacteroidia; order Flavobacteriales; family Flavobacteriaceae; genus Polaribacter. The sequence goes on along the minus strand of JALQZD010000256.1, from coordinate 1,500 downwards.
GACCTGCTATACTCACTTCCATTTCACAGATTTTACCTAGCTCCTTCGGATGATTTTCGTATTTAAAAAATACATCTACGCGAATAATAGATTCGAACTTATTAAATAAGCCCTCTAATTTTTTTAGCGTATAGGCTTCCATAGCTTCACTCGTTGGCATTCCGATAAATTGAATGTTGGTTTTCATAGGTTGAAGATTTAGATGAACAACATAAAAATAAAAGAAAATTAATATTCATGGTATGACAAATGTCATATCTCAAAATTTACTATCAGGAATTTGAAAATTTAAGAGATTTCTGGAATCATCGCAGTCCCAAATTTCTCTTCAACCTCTTTGAACGTATCGAAAACGTCTTTTGGATCGTCGGATGTTACCATTTTTAAGCGATATTCCTTAAAATGAGGAATTCCTTTGAAGTAATTGGTGTAATGACGTCTCGTTTCAACAACCCCTAAATGCTCACCCTTCCAGTCAATAGCCATTTCCAAATGACGTCTTGCCATTTCTACACGTTGAGAAATATTTGGTTTTTGAAGGTGTTCCCCTGTTTTGAAATAATGCTTTACTTCATTGAAGAACCAAGGATATCCAATCGAAGCTCTACCAATCATTGCGCCATCCAATCCATATGTATCGCGCATTTCCATCGCGCGCTCTGGCGTATTTACATCACCATTTCCAAATACCGGAATGTGCATTCTCGGATTGTTTTTCACCTCTGCAATTGGTCTCCAATCAGCATCGCCCTTATACATCTGAGCACGTGTTCGACCATGAATAGAAATCGCTTTACAGCCAACATCTTGTAATCGCTCTGCTACTTCTACGATTCGAATGGAATCATGATCCCAGCCCAATCTGGTTTTTACGGTAATAGGTAGTTTGGTATGTTTCACCATGGCTTCAGTCAATTTCACCATGAGATCAATATCTTTTAAGATTCCTGCACCGGCTCCTTTTGAAACCACTTTTTTTACAGGGCATCCAAAATTAATATCAATAATATCTGGATTGGTTTTTTCGACAATTTCTACGGACTTCAACATCGAATCCAAATTCGCTCCGAAGATTTGAATTCCCACCGGACGCTCCTTTTCATAGATGTCTAATTTCATCACACTTTTGGCAGCATCGCGAATCAGTCCTTCAGAGGATATAAATTCCGTGTAAACGACATCCGCACCATTTTCTTTACACAAGGCACGAAAAGGAGGATCGGAAACATCTTCCATTGGTGCTAATAAAAGCGGAAAATCAGGCAATTCTATAGTGTCAATTTTAACCATTGAAATCAGCTTAAAATGAAATGGATTTTTCTACAGATTCTTCTCCGCGTTGTACAACGACTTTCGTTTTATCTCCTTTTTTGAATGTTGATAAAGCCCTCATGTAGCTCATCATATCAGTTACCAAGCTATCGCCCAATTGGATTACGATATCTCCCTTTTTCAATCCGGCTTTTTGTGCAGGCTTGTCATCAGAAACACCATCAATTC